>JAYUWY010000475.1:0-2599 GCA_043753285.1 Gemmatimonas sp.
GCTCGGCGGCACATTGAGCGGTCCCGGGCTCTCAGTGGACGGCACGTTCGTTGTGGACGGCGGCACGACGATTAACGCTCCGCTCACCACCTCGGCCACAGCTACAGTGGATGTGCGCACCACCACGCTGTTCACACCGCAGTCGTGGTCGAACAACGGCACACTGCGTATCACCTCAGTCACTGCCGCCGCCAACCCGCAGCTCTCGATGGCCGGGTTCACATTCACCAATACCGCAAGCGGCATTGTTGATCTTCCGCACGGCGCAGGCTCCAACAAGTACATCACGCTCGCACTGTTCGAGAACTACGGCGCGATTAACGTGAACACCGGACTCATCGTCACGGGAACGCTGAATCAGCGCAACCTGTTTACGATCACCAGTCCGCGCAACGCGAACATCACCACGTTCAATCTGTTGTCGGGTTCCACGACGACAGTGCAAGCTGGCGCGTCGTTGACTGTGGGCACGTGCTCCAACACGGGCGGCACGGTAGTTGGCTCTGTGCCGGCGGCGTGTCTGCCTTAGCGCCGCGGCGCCGCGTACTGCATCCGTATTAGAATCTCTGCCGCACGGCGTGACGCATACGCGCCGTGCGGGCTCCACCGCCGAGGGCTTGGCAAGACGGCCGCGAGACGCGCCGCCTGTTCCTGCGTGAGGCGCTTGGCGCTCACACCAAAATGCTGACGCGCGGCCATCTCCGCGCCAAACACGCCCTCGTCCCACTCGGCGAGATTCAAGTACAGATCGAGAATGCGCTCCTTGGAGAGCGTGAGCTCCAACACGAGCGTGAGGTACGCCTCTAGGCCTTTGCGTACGTATGAACGACCTTCCCAGAGGAAGATGTTCTTTGCCACTTGCTGCGTGATGGTGGATGCGCCGCGCAAACGTCCGCCACGCTCCGCACGGTCGAGCGCCTTTTGAATCTCGACGATGTCGAGTCCCCAATGCAGATAGAAGCGATCATCCTCGGCTGCGAGCACGGCGCGACGCAGATGCGGCGAGATGTCGGCGCGCTTCACGACATCACGCTTCGGGTACCACGGCGACTTGCCGGCGAATGCCCGCTGTGTCGTGCGACGCAGAATCATCGCCGTCGTGGGCGGCTGCACAAAGTTCATCGCGAGCCCTAGCACGACGGGTGCGATCAGCACGAATGCCATCGCAATGAGCAACCAGCGGCGAATGCGCGGGCACGCCGCGCGCAGACGACCTACGAGCTGCATGAGAGCATTGAGCAGCCGGCCTTGTGCCGCGCCCACTCGGGACGCTTCTCGGCGAATCGCTCGCGACCGAGCTGCGCCTCGTATGGCCGACGCATGACGTCGAGGAGCTCGTGCACCATGGAGGCGTCGCCTGAGGTGGCGAGATCAATCGCCTGCTGCGCGAGATAGTTGCGCAGAATGAACTTCGGATTCACGAGCTGCATGCGTTCGCGCTGCGTTGCCGCTTGCTGCCACTCGCGCAGCCAGGCGGCCAGTGCGGGAGTCTGCTCTACGCGCTTGTCGTCGCTGTAGAACATGTCGCCGAGGAGCGCGACGGCGGCCGCGTCATCATCGGGGACTGTTCCGCTGAGATCGGTGAGCGCGCGGAAGAACAATGTGTGATCACCTTCAGCATCGAGCAGGAGCGCGTAGCCGCGCTGAGCCAAAGCCTCGTGCTGCGCCGTGAGACCGTACTTAGCGAGCGTCATCGCACGGTACTGATCATTGAATCGCGCGACGTACTTCTCCAGCCCAGCTTGCAGCGGTGCAATGTCCGCGAACAGCGGCTGCAAGGCATCCGCAAGCCGCTCCAGGTTCCACTGCGCGATGGACGGCTGGTGCGCGTAGCGATATCGACGCCCGTTGGCGTCGGTCGTGTTGGGTGTCCAGTGCGGATCAAAATCATCTAGCCAACCGTAGGGCCCGTAGTCAATCGTGAGGCCGAGGATGCTCATGTTGTCGGTGTTCATCACGCCGTGCACAAAGCCCACGCGCATCCAATGCACAATCATCGTCGCGGTGCGCAGGCACACTTCCTCAAACCACTTTGCGTAGCGCTCAGGATCCGCAGCATCGAGATGCGGGAAGTCGCGCGCGATGGTGAAATCCGCGAGCTGCTGCAGCAGTGCGGTGTCGCCGCGTGCGGTGGCAATCTCGAAGTTTCCGAAGCGAATAAAACTCGGAGCGACGCGGCAGACGACTGCACCCTGTTCCTGTTGCGGGTGTCCGTCGTAGAACATGTCGCGCACGACTTGCTCGCCGGTGGTCACCACACTCAGCGCGCGCGTCGTCGGTACGCCGAGGTGATGCATGGCCTCGCTGCAGAGAAACTCGCGAATGCTTGAGCGCAGCACGGCGCGTCCATCCGCCGTGCGCGAGTATGGAGTCGGGCCTGCGCCCTTGAGTTGCAATTCCCAGCGTTCACCGCGCGCGTTGACCGCTTCGCCAAGCGAGATCGCGCGTCCGTCGCCGAGCTGCCCGGCCCAGTGTCCAAACTGATGGCCGCCGTAGTTAGCGGCGAACGGCTGCATGCCGGGCATGAGTGAGTTGCCAGAGAACACCTGCGCGAACTCTGGCGCATCGGGTTCGAGCCCGATCAGCGCTGCGACTTCGT
>JAYUWY010000476.1:0-5109 GCA_043753285.1 Gemmatimonas sp.
AGGAAGCCTCGGTCAAACCATCGAGCCGCAGACGACGACGGCCGTCGGCCGACTTGTGCAGGACTTCCGTGGCGGGCGGTCGCAGCTGGGCATGATGATCACGGGTCTCGTGCGCAATCTGGACGCAGACACTGAGAACATTCTGCGGCGCGACGCGTTCACGTTCTTGTTGCAGGGCCACCACCGTTTTGCTGACCGCTGGGAAGTGAGCGGCTACTCTGGCCGCTCGCTTGCGCGCGGCAGCGAGGCGGCCATCTCGCGTACGCAGCTCTCGAGCGTGCACTACCATCAGCGGCCGGATCACGAAGTCGCGTATGACTCCACACGCGAATCGATGACGGGTGGCGTCGCGTCGGTCTCGTTGCGTCGGTTCGCCGGTCGCGTGCGGTGGGAAACCACCACGCGGTACGCCGAGCCAAACACCGAGCTCAACGACCTCGGGTTCGTCACGCTGGTGAACGACGTGATGCTGCGCAATCAAGTGGTTGTCTCGGCACTACGTCCCGGTCGTTTTCATCGTCGCGCAATGAGCGTCGTATCCGCGGAGCAGCATTGGACGACTGGTGGATTGCCGGCGGCATCGCAGGCGCAATTGCACGCGTTCGCTGAGTTCACGAATTTCTGGTTGAGCACTATCACGTACACGGCGTCCAACTTGGGCGCGACGCATTGCGTCTCGTGCACGCGCGGTGGGCCGGCGTTGCGGCAGTCAGCGCAACATCGCGTGGCCATCACGCTCGACGGCGATGCGCGTAAGAATCTCACGCCGGGCGTGGACATCGCGGTTGCCAGAGCCGACGAAGGGCGCAGCTGGTCGCGCGCCGCTGAGATTGGTCTCGTGGCCCGCGTGGGCTCGCGAACGTCATTCGAACTCTCGACGGGCTACGAGAATCGGGTGCTCGATGCGCAGTGGGTGCGCAATGCTGGGCATGCGTTAAGCGATACGACGCACTACACGTTTGCTCGTTTGGCGCAGGATGTCTTGCAGGTGACGGCGCGGGCCAACGTGACCCTGAGCCCCACGCTCTCATTGCAGGTGTACGCGCAGCCGTTCTTGGCCAGCGGCGACTACACCAACTGGCGCGAAGTCGCGGCACCCTACTCCAAGAGCTACGACGCGCGGTACACGCCCTACGGCGGTGGCGCAGATCCGGGCGGCTTCAACTCCAAGCAGTTCAATTCGAACGTGGTGTTTCGGTGGGAGTACCGGCCGGGTTCCGTGCTGTTCGTGGTCTGGCAGCAGGGTCGTGCGGACGGGAGCAATCCGGGCACGTTTGACGTGAGCCGCGACGTGCATTCGCTGTTCGCCACGCACCCGGACAACACGGTTCTGGTGAAGATGAGCTACTGGTTCAATCCCTAGGCTGCGTTGAAGCCTAGGGGCCCGCGGAGTAGCTTTCTGGCATGTCCCGACCCATTCGCGTTCTCGTCGCCAAGCCCGGTCTCGATGGTCACGACCGCGGCGCCAAAGTCGTAGCCGCCGCGCTCCGTGACGCCGGCATGGAGGTCATCTACACGGGCCTCCATCAAACCCCCGAGATGATCGCCTCAGCTGCGGTGCAAGAAGACGTGGACGTGGTCGGCCTGAGCATCCTCTCCGGCGCACATATGACGCTGTTCCCGCGCGTGCTGCAGTTGCTTCGTGAGCAGGGCCGAGACGACGTCCTCATCACGGGCGGCGGCATCATTCCCAAAGAAGACATGGCTGCGCTTGAGGCACAGGGCATCGGTCGTCTCTTCGGACCCGGCACCTCGACGTCGGACCTCGTGGACTTCATCAAGACCTGGTTCGCCGCGCGGCAGTCGCAGGAAGCGTGAGTCGACTGCGGGAACTCGCCGACGCGTGCCGCGAACTCGAAGCGAAGCTCCGACTCGGCGGCGGCGCCGAGCGCAGCGCCAAACAGCACGCGCAAGGAAAACTCACCGCGCGTGAGCGCGTCGCGACCCTCAAGGATGCGGACTCGGCGTTTCTCGAGTTCGGCCTACTCGTCGCCCACGATCAGTACGACGGCGAAGCACCCGGTGCCGGTGTCATCACGGGCATCATCCAGGTGCAGGGTCGTGAATGCGTCGTCGTAGCGAACGACGCGACGGTGAAAGCCGGTTCATGGTGGCCTGAGACCATCCCCAAGATTCTGCGCGCGCAAGAATGCGCGATGCGCTGCCGCATTCCCATCATCTACCTCGTGGATTCGGCCGGTGTGAACCTGCCGTACCAAGGTGGCGTGTTTCCGGGGCAATACGGCGCGGCGCGCATCTTCTATTACAACTCGCTGATGCGTCGCTATCTGCGCATCCCGCAGATTGCGGCCGTGATGGGACAGTGCGTCGCGGGCGGCGCGTATCTCCCAGCACTCAGTGACGTGATACTGATGGTGAAGGGCACGTCGTTCATGGGACTTGGCGGGCCGAATCTCGTAAAGGGCGCCACGGGCCAAGTCGTGGACGGCGAAACACTCGGCGGCGCCACGATGCACACCACCGTGAGCGGTGTGGCGCACTACGAAGCTGTCAACGACACCGACTGCTTGATGATGGTACGCGATCAGATTGCTCGACTTGCTCCGCCAGTGCGCACCGCGCCGCACAATCCGGCCGCGACGTCAAGCACCGAGCCGTCAGCGCTGTATGACATTTTGCCGAGTGATCACCGCATGTCGTACGACATGCACGACGTGCTCAAGGCCGTGCTGGACGACGGAAAGCTCGACGAGTTCCAGCCGCAGCTCGCCAAGGAGATGTTGTGCGGCGACGCGCGCATCGAAGGCATTCCTGTTGGTGTGATCGCCAATGCGCGCGGCCTCATCAAGGGCCGCGAGGGTGAGAAGCCGCGCTTCGGCGGAATCATTTATGCTGAGAGCGCGGAGAAGGTCGCGTTCTTTATTGACCGCTGCGATCGCCAAGGCATTCCGCTGCTGTTCATCCAGGACGTATCTGGTTTCATGGTGGGCAAGGAGTCGGAGCACGAAGGCATCATTCGCGCCGGCGCACGGTGGGTCGAAGCCATGGCGACTGCCACAGTGCCAAAGATCGTGCTCACGATCAATCATGCGAGCGGTGCGGGGTACTACGCGATGGCGGGCCAAGGCTTTGATCCGGACTTCATTTTGTCGTGGCCCACTGGGCGCATGGCCGTGATGGAAGGTGAGTCGGCGATCGCTGCTGTACACGCCTCCGCGCTCGAAGCGGCGAAGAAGTCTGGCGTTGATCCGTCGCCTGCGGTGCAGGCGTCTATTGCGGAAATGCGCGATGACTACGAAGCGCAACTGGATGCGCGCTACGCGGGTGCACGCGGCTACATCGACGCGATTGTGTATCCCGAAGACACTCGCTCGACGCTCGCGCTCGCGCTGCGCGCGGCGTGGCAGAATCCCGGGCCACATCTCGGACCGTACGTGATTCCCCCACTACACGGCACCCCCCGATGAGCGATGCGGTGTTGATCTACGGGGCGACTGGATACACCGGTCGCCTTATTGTCGAACAAGCGGTGAAACAGGGCATGCGTCCTGTGATTTCTGGACGCAACGCAGAGACCGTGCAAGCGCTCGCCACGGAGTTCGCACTTGAGGCGCGGCCGGCCGCGCTCGAAGATGATCGTGCGCTCGACGTGGCAATGCGTGGCATCGCCGTGGTGATCAATTGCGCCGGCCCGTTTCATCGCATGGCGCAGCCCATCTTTGAAGCGTGCGTGCGTAACCACGCACACTATCTCGACATCACGGGCGAAATCGTCGTGTTTGAACGCATGGCGGCCGCGCACGCCGTCGCGAAGGCGGCGGCCATCACGGTGATTCCTGGCGTGGGCTTTGATGTCGTGCCGAGCGACTGCCTCGCCGCGCATCTGAAAAGTCGTTTGCCCAGCGCTACGCATCTCGAGCTGGCGTTCACTGGCGGTACGGGACTTTCGCGTGGGACGGCGAACACGATGGTCGAAGGCATCGCTGAGGGCGGAGCGGTGCGCGTGAACGGCAAGATCACGCGCGTGCCAAATGGCTATCGCACGCGCGACATCGCGTTCACCCATCGCACCCTGCATTGCGTGACGATTCCGTGGGGCGACGTCTCCACGGCGTTCCACTCGACGGGGATTCCAAATATCTGCGTCTACACGGCCGTCTCTCCGCGCGCTGTGACGATGATGCGGCTTACGCGACCCATTCTGCCGCTGATGGGTACGAAGCTGGTGCAGAACTACCTCAAGAAGGGCATCGCCAAACGCATGCCCGGACCGAGCGCGGAGCGTCGCGCGAATGCCCAGAGCCACCTGTGGGGTGAGGCTCGAGATTTGCAGGGACACGTGGTGCGGGCACGACTTGTGGCACCAGACGGTTACTCGCTCACAGCAATGACCGCAGTTGCCGCCGCGCAGCGAATGCTCACCGGTTCAGTGCCCACGGGATTTCTCACGCCTTCGTCAGCGTTCGGTAAAGATTTTATTTTGGGGTTTCCGCGAACGTCCCGAGAGGACGTAGACTGATGTCGGTGCAGACGATCAAGCTCATGCTCGCGGCGCTTGGGTTGCTCCTGTTCTTTGCCAGCGTGCGTTTAGAGAACGCTACGTTTCGATGGATCGCTATCGCGCTAATTGCTACATCGTATTTGCTGCGTTTCTACCGGCCGCATGTGCCGGATTCTGAAGTCACTACTCGTGTGGAGGAACAATGATCAACGCTCGTTTGGCTGTCGCTCTTGTGGCATTGACGGCGTCTGCGCTCACGGCGCAGGCTCGTCCCAATGCAGATCCGGACGTGAATGCACGTCAGGGCAATGCTGCAGCTCCTGCAGGCTGGCAGCTCCGTTTGGACCGCGCCAATGCTGATCGCAACGGCATTCGCTTCGAAACGATGGGCGAAGGTATGCACGTGACCAGCGGCCCCGCCGCCTCGTATTGGAACCCGTCGCGCAACGCGCGTGGCACGTACTCGCTCCAAGCCACGTTCACGCAGATGAAGGCGCCAACCCACGCTGAGGCCTACGGACTCGTCTGGGGCGGCAGCAACCTCGGCGAAGCCAATCAGGACTACCTGTACTTCGTGATTCGTAAGGACGGCAAGTATCTCGTGAAGCACCGCGCTGGCGCGGAGACGCACACGATTGCCGATTGGA
>JAYUWY010000477.1:0-2594 GCA_043753285.1 Gemmatimonas sp.
TCTTGGGCGCGATGCATGGCGCGCAGCACGCGGTCGGGGACGTTGCTCGGACCGGGGACGAACAGATGGTGACGACCAGGCATCGGATGTGCACTCAGACGGTGTGAATTCGTACCTGCGCAATGTATCTTAGTCGGGTGACTCAGCCCACCGTTGTCACCACTGCGACGACGCGAATTTTTCGCGCGTTGACGCTGCGGTGCCCGGATTGCGGTAGCCGCGGGATGTTCACGCGCTGGGTGCTCCTCAAGCCGCGCTGCCCCGTCTGCGGCCTCAAGACCGACCGCGGCGACCGCGATCATTTCGTGGGCGCATACCTCGTGAACCTGATTGTCGCGGAGTTGCTCTTCGCGCTGGGGTTCGGAGTCTGGATGCTCAGCGTGTGGCCCGATGTGCCCTGGGACCGCATTGAGTTCGTGCTGGTGGGCGCGATGCTCGTGGCGCCGCTCGTGCTGTATCCCTTCACGCGCACGGTGTGGCTCGCGGCTGACTTGATTTTTGATCCGCCGCGACCGTCGGACTTCGGCGCAGACTAGTCGGCGCCGCGCATTGCGCGCTGTAACGTCGCAATGAGCGCGTTGCCTTTGTACGGCTTCGAGACCCAGTGTCGTACGCCGACGTCCTTCCACACGGTTGAATCGCTCAGCCCAGTCAGGCCGCTCGATCCAACAATGCGCACGTTGGCATCAATCGCGCGCAGCGCACGAATCATCGACGGGCCATCCAGCACCGGCATCGCCATATCCGTGAGCACCACGGCGATGTCTGCGCGCTGCTCCACGAAGGCCGCCACACCCGCCGCACCGTTGGTCGCCGTGCGAACGCGATAGCCGTGGCGTTCGAGTGTGCGTCGCACGATGTCGAGGATGCCCCCTTCGTCATCCACGACGAGAATTAGTTCGCCGTTGCCCCGCGGCACATTGGGGTCTGCTGACGGAGCTTCGACGATTGGTGCCGCAACGTCTGAAATCGGGAAATACACCGAGAAGCGTGCGCCCTTGCCCTGCTCGCTGTACACGCTCACGAAGCCGCCATGCGACTTCGCGACTGAGTGCACCGTCGAGAGTCCAAGACCGGTGCCCTTCTCCAACACCTTCGTCGTGAAGAACGGCTCGAAGATGCGGCCAATCACCGCGGGCGCGATGCCCACACCACTATCCCTGACGGTGAACTTTACAAAGCGCCCGGGACGCGCGTGCGGGTGCATCCCGGCGTACACGTCGTCGAGCTTCTCGTTCGTCACCTCAATCGTCACGACACCGCCATTGGGCATGGCGTCGCGCGCATTGACGGTCAGATTCATCAACACCTGATGCACCTTCGACGGATCGCCGTGAAATGGCCACAAATCGTCGGCTATCGTCGTGCGCAGCACGATGTGCTTTGGAAGCGAGTCCCCCACGATGCGCGTCACGTCGCGGACAACCGCCGACGCACTGATGGGCAGACTCGTGCCGTCGCTCCCGCGCGCGAAGGCGAGCACTTGGCGCACCAACTCGGCGCCGCGCATCGCACTCGCTTCCATCGTCTGTAGCAATCGCTCGCGCTCCACTTCGACGTCTTCGATGCGCAACAACTCGATTGACGCGAGAATGGGCGTCAGGACGTTGTTGAGATCGTGGGCAATGCCGCTCGCGAGCGTGCCTAAACTCTCGAGACGCTGTGCTCGCTGATGATGCTCCGCGAGCCGCCGCCGCTCAGTGATGTCTTGGCAGGTGCCCGCCGCGCGCGCAGGAGTCCCGTCCGAGTCGAGAAACGTCTCCCAGCGCTCGTCGACGTACTTCTGACTGCCGTCTGCAGCAATGATCCGATGCTCGATGTGGCACACACTGCGCTTCGTGTATGATGCGCGGAAGGCTACGTCGACGACTTCCCGGTCGTCCGGATGTACGAACGAGAGAAATGAATCATGTGTGGGCGAGTATGCCGCGCGGTTGAGTCCGAAAATGCGGTAGGTCTCATCAGACCAAACCACATTCAGCGTTTTGAGATCGGTCTCCCAGCTGCCGATCTTCGCGACGGCCTGCGCCATGACGAGACGACTACGCTCGCGCTCCAGCTCCTCGGAGAGCCGGCGCAAATCGTCCAGTGCGCGCCGGGTATCGTCGTCCACGGAGGAGCCTTTGTGACCGAGAGTAAGCGAGATGGCCAAATCCTATCGCGTCGCGCCGTAATCACTAGGCGCCCGTCACAATCAACCAATGCCCGGAGTGGGAATCGAACCCACAAGACCGTGAAGTCGGGGGATTTTGAGTCCCCTGCGTCTGCCAGTTCCGCCATCCGGGCGCTACGACAACAATCATAATAAAACACCCCCGTCGTACGCGATGGCTAACGGCGGTAGATTTCGGGAAATGTCCAGATATTTCGGCCGAATCCTCAGCGCCGCCCTCTTCGCCGTCGCCGTGTCCTGCGCGAGCGCAGAACCGGCGGTCGTGCGCATTGGCCTGTTGGGTAACTTCACGGGCACGATGCGCGGCTCATCGGGCCTGCCTGCCCGCGAAGGCGCGGAACTCGCGGTAGCCGAGATTAACGCAGCAGGTGGCGTCCTCATCGGAGGTCGCAAGCATCGGCTTACGTTGGTGGACCTAGAG
>JAYUWY010000478.1:0-2592 GCA_043753285.1 Gemmatimonas sp.
CATCGAAGGTGTGATGGTGGGCGACACGGTGCTCTTCCACGTGACGAACATCGAGCAGGATTGGGACGTACCACACGGCTTCGCGATTCTCGGCGCGCAGAACGCTGAGCTGCTCGTGATGCCGGGCGAGACACGTACGCTCAAGTGGATTCCTCAACGCCCGGGCGTGTACCCGTTCTACTGCACGGACTTCTGCTCCGCGTTGCACCAGGAGATGCAGGGCTACGTGCGCGTCTCGGCGCGCGGATCGAACGTGGCGCTCACTGCAACTACTGGCAACAAGGCGCCGACGCGCGCTGGAGGACAGTAAGATGACGTCCCGGGCCCGATGGATGGTGGCGATCGCTGCCCTTGTGATGGCGACAGCGTATGTGTTCCCGCTTTGGCGCGTGGATCTCATCGCTCCGCAGTATCCAGAGGGCCTTGGGATGTACATCACGATCAACGGCGTCGATGGACTGAAGCCCAATGATCTGAATTCGATCAACAATCTCAATCACTACATTGGGATGAAGCGCATTGAGCCCGACGCGATTCCTGAGCTGAAGTGGATGCCGTGGATTCTGCTCGCGCTCATCGGCGGCGGTTTCGCCGTCGCCGTGCGTGGTAAGCGCTCCCTCCTGTACATCTATGGAGGGGCGCTCGCCCTCATCCTCACCGCCGGATTGTACGACTACTGGCGCTGGGGCTACGACTATGGGCACGATCTCGATCAAGAGACGGCCATCATCAAGATTCCGGGGATGACGTATCAACCCCCGCTGATTGGCTCCAAGAAGCTGCTCAACTTTTACGCCACCTCGTGGCCCTCCGGTGGCGGAATCGCTCTCGGGCTGGCCGCGGGATTGGTGGCGTTCGCAGTGTTTGATTCGCGCAAGAAGACGTCGGGCGTGCTGGCGGCGTTCGCAGCGATTGCGGTGGCCGGCGCCTGCGCCACCGCGACGCCGCGAGCAGTTGTGCTGCACGAGGACAACTGCGAGTTCTGCAAGATGACCATCTCCGACGCGCGGTTTGGCGCGCAAGTCATCACGAACACCGGGCGCCAACTCGTGTTTGACTCACCAGAATGCTTGGCGGGATTCCTTGCCAAGACTGATGCAGCGTTGATTGCGTCGCGGTGGGTGATAGACGCTGAGCATCCCGGCAGCTGGGTGCCAGCGGAGAGCGCTGGGTATCTCGTCGATGCGACGCTCCGCGGCCCGATGGGACGCGTAACCGCATTTGCGTCTCCCGCCGCCGCGAGCGCCGCTCATGCGACACTCGGCGGGCAGTCACTCAGCTGGACCGCAATCACCACAGACAGCGCCAGTATCCTCTCGGCGAGTCACTGACGTGACCCGCCTCGTCGCCCTCTTCGTGCTCTGCTGCGCTGGCGTGACTGCCAACGCGCAACAGCTTGTGGTGGGCGCCAATGCGCGCTTCCGCACAATTGCTGCGGCGCTCAACGCCGCGACGCCAGGCGACACCATCGTTGTGCGCGCAGGCACGTACACTGAGCCCACACTCGTCGTGCGGACCGCGGGCATCAGCATTGTGGGCGAAGGTTGGCCCACGCTCGACGGGCAAGGACAGCGCGAGCTGATCAATGTGCGCGCCCACGACGTCACGATTCGCGGTCTGCGCTTTGCCAACACGGGCATCGCACATATGCAGGACCGCGCCGCGCTGCGCGTGATTGAGTCGGAGCGCTGCGTGCTCGCCGGCAATCGCTTTCACGCCGCGCTGTTTGCCATCTATCTCCAGCGCTCGTCCGACTGCACCATCGAGAACAACGAGATTGTCGGTGCCGGGTTCGGCGAGTCCAATAACGGCAACGGGATTCACCTCTGGTACTCCACGGGCATCCGCGTGCTGGGCAACCGCATTCGCGGTCAACGCGACGGCATCTACTTTGAGTTCTCGCGCGGTGCGGTCGCCGAAGACAACGTCAGCGAAGACAACTCGCGCTACGGTCTGCACTTCATGTTCTCGGACTCGTGCCGCTACGCACGCAACGCCTTTGTGCGCAACCGCGCCGGTGTGGCCGTGATGTACAGCAAGGGCATCACCATGGAGCAGAACGAATTTCGTGAAGCCTCTGGCAGCGCAGCGTACGGACTCCTCTTGAAGGAGATCACCGACGGCGCACTGATTGGCAACAAGTTTATCGGGAACTCCACGGGATTGTACCTCGAGGGCGCGTCGCGCCTTGAGATTCGCGACAACGAGTTTCGCGCCAATGGGTGGGCCGTGCGCTTGATGGCCGACGCACTCGACAATCGCTTCACGGGCAATCGCTTTGTGGGCAACGCGTTCGATGTCGCCACCAACAGTCGCACCGTACGCTCCACGTTTGATGGCAATTGGTGGGATAGCTATCGCGGCTACGATCTCGACAAAGACGGGCGCGGTGACGTCCCGTTTCGCCCCGTGCGGTTCTTCGCCCTCGTGGTGGAGCAACATCCGGAGGCGCTGCTATTGCTTCGCAGCCCCATCACCGTCGTACTCGACGCCGCGGAGCGCGTGTTTCCGGTGCTCACCCCGCCGCTCGCCGACAACGCGCCGCTGATGAGGATGCCGCAATGATTGCGCTCGATGGACTCCGCAAGGCAT
>JAYUWY010000479.1:0-2591 GCA_043753285.1 Gemmatimonas sp.
CGCCCACGCCGCCGAGTCCGCCTTGGAGCGCGCGCTGCACGGTCTGCACCGAGATGCCGCGTTCGGCGAGGCGCGTGCGCTCCAACTGAATTTCAATCTGCGGCTGCGTGGTGGCGTACGCGTCGCGCACGTCGCTCAACGTGGTGAGCCCCGCGAGGCGCCGACGCACAGAGTCCGCCCACACGAGACTTTCGTCGAGCGTGCGCGCGCTGACTTCCACGCGCACGAGACGTCCTTCGCGACCAATGAGCGAACCAAACTCGCTCTGGCCCGCGAGGTCGAGCGACAGTGAGCCTGATGCGAGATCTGGCACCGCGGCGCGCAACTGATTCGCAAACGCAGCGGCGTCGGCGTTGGCGGGAATCGGCACGAGTAATTGCGCGGTGGCCGATGTGCCCGGCTCCGCACCTGACAACACTTCTTCGTCTGTCGCAATGCCAACGCGCGAGTACACGCCCACTGAACCCAGCGCGCGCGCTGCGACTTCCACACGCTCCACCTGACGCGTCGTCTCGTCAATCGCCGTGCCTTCCGGCAACTGCAACGCTGCGACGACAATGCCCTCGTCGACCTGCGGCAGAATTTCCTTGGGCAACTGCGAGAAGGACACGAGCATCAACGCCACCATCCCGAGGCCCATTCCGAAGATTGCCTTGGGATGCTTGAGTGACCACTCCATTCCGTGTTCGTAGAAATCCGCGCAGCGCTCGCCAAACGCGAGCAACTTCGCTTCCATCGGCCCAGGAATGCGTGCGACTTTGTTGCGCACAGCGGCAGCGTGCTTGCGACGCCCGACAATCATCACGGGCATGAGCGTGAGCGCGAGAATCAGCGAGCCGCCAGTGGAGAGCACCACCGCGAGCGAGAGATCGCGAAACAGCGCCGCAGCCAAGCCCTTCACGAAGATGATGGGACCAAATACGAGTAGCGTCGTGAGCGTGCCGGCGAGCAACGGGCCCGCGACTTCGTCGGTGGCGGCGATTGCTGCTTCGTCGATGGGCAGATCCGTCTCGTCCATCTTGCGACCCGTGGCATCGGCCACAACAATCGCATTGTCCACGAGCAAACCCACACCCAGCGCGAGGCCACCGAGCGAGAGCACGTTCACGGTGACATCAAACAACTGCAAGAACACGAGTGCGATCATCACCGACAGCGGGAGAATCACCGCGATCGCGATGCTAAAGCGCCAATGCCGCAAGAACACAAGAATCATGATGAGCGCGAGCGCGCCGCCGACGATGATTTCTTGTCCGAGATTCGAAAGCGCGTCCACCACGAAGTCGGCCTGTGCGGCGACGACGTGCATGCGAATCGTCGGAAACTCTTCCTGGAGCTGCGCGATGATCTCGCGCATATCCTCGGTCACCGACACCGTATTGGAGCCGGCGTCCTTGTACACAACGAGACCAACGGCGGCGCCTCCATCGAGTCGCGTGAGCGTACGCGGCTCAGCGAGCGTGCTCGTAATCGTCGCGATGTCGCGCAGGCGCATATTTGCGCTCGCGGGGCCGACGGGCGTCTCCGCGATCTCGTCGAGCGCGCGGAACTCTGTGAGTGCGCGCACTGAGAAGCGGAACTGTCCGCGACGAATCGTGCCGCCGGCGCCATTCGCGTTCGCGGCTTGCACCGCTGTTGCCACGTCGTTCGTCGACAGTCCCAGCGCGCGCATGCGCTCGGGATCCACTTCAATACGGATTTCGTCTTCGGGCGCGCCAACCACAGCCACGCTTGCCACACCACCGATCTGCTCCAAGCGACGTGCGTGCACGTCGTTGGCCGTCCGCCCGAGCAATCGCAGGTCGTTGAGACCCGTCAGGCCGATAACGGCAATCGGACGCTCACCAGGATCGCTAGTGAGCAGCGTGGGACGCGCCGCACCTTCGGGCAGTCGCGCGCGTGCTTGGTCGAGCCGCTCGCGCACGGTGAGAATCGTCGTCGGCATGTCCGTGCCCCACGCAAACCGCAGCGTAGTGACGGCTTCGCCGTTGCGACTTACTGAGCGCAGCTCCACCAAGCCCGGCGTTGCCGCTACCGATGCTTCAATCGGCTCCGCGATAAACCGCGAGACTTCTTCCGCAGCGGCACCGTCGTACGTGGTGCGCACCGTGAGCACGGGCAGCGTCACGTCGGGCAACAGCGTGACTGGCAGTCGCGTGAGTGACACGCTGCCGAGCAGGACGATGGCCAAGGTCGCGGCCACCGTCGTCACGGGGCGACGGACGGCGTAGGCGGAGATCGACATACTCGACTCGCTTAGTTGCGGCCGCGTTCACGCGCCGCAACGGCGCGCACCGGCGCGTCATGCGTGAGCGTGAGATGTCCTTCAATGATTACGCGGTCACCGACATTCACCGGAATGATGCCGCTGGTGGAATCGGGGAGAATTTCTGTTTCGAGTCCATTGCTGCGGCCCGGCTGCACGTAGGTCCACTGCGCGCGTCCGTCCTTCACGACGAACACCAGCGGACGACCATCGCGCTCGATGATCGCACGCGTCGGCACGAGACGACGTCCCGTCAAACGCTGCGCTTCGAGGCGCACGTCGGCGTACATACCTGGGCGCAGTGCGCCGCTGCCCGACGTGCGCA
>JAYUWY010000480.1:0-11088 GCA_043753285.1 Gemmatimonas sp.
AACTCACGCAAGCCGTGGGTCGTCGTCGCCAACAAGGTGGACGATCCCAAGAGCACGGACTACTTCGAGTTCTTCAACCTCGGCGCTGGCGAAGTCATGCCTGTCTCGGCGACGAACGGTAAGAACTCCGGCGACTTGCTCGACTACATCGTGGACAAGCTCCCCGAGCGTAACCCGGAGCCGGGACCCGAGATTCTTCGTGTTGCGGTGATTGGCCGCCCGAACGTAGGCAAGAGCTCGTTCATCAATCGTTTGCTCGGTGAAGAGCGTCTCGTGGTGAGCGAGATTTCCGGCACAACGCGCGACTCGATCGACACCCGATTCACGTATCACCAGAAGCCCTTCATCTTCGTCGACACGGCTGGATTGCGTCGTCAGAGCAAGATTGATGACGGCGTGGAGTTCTACTCCTCGCTTCGCACGCGCCGCGCCATTGAGCGTTCGGACATCTGCATTCTGATGATCGACGCGGTGGAAGGACTTCACAATCAGGATCTCAAGATTGCGACGCTCGCGTGGGAAGCGGGGCGGGGCATCATCATTGTCGTCAACAAGTGGGACTTGAAGGAGAAGGACGACAAGACGGCCGCCAAGTTTGAGAAAGAGTGCACGGAGAAGGCGCCATACCTGCGCTGGATTCCGTTCTTGTTCACGAGTGCGCTCACGGGTCAGCGCGTGACGAAGGTCCTCGACCTCCTGCTCGAAGTGGAGTCGGAGCGGTCGAAGCGCATCACGACGTCCGAAGTGAATGACGCACTGCAGGAGTTGCTCGCACGTCGTCAGCCGCCGCAGGCTGCGGGTCACGAAGTGAAGCTCAACTTCGCCACGCAGGTAGAAGTCTCGCCGCCAGCGATTGTCGTGTTTGGCAATCATCCGGACCTCGTGCAGGAGCACTATGTGCGCTATCTGCACAATGGATTCCGTGAGAAGTGGGGCTTCTTGGGCAATCCACTTCGAGTCTTGATGCGCCAGAAGGGCGGCCGGAATGAGTGAGCTACTGGGGAGCGGCGGAATGCATTGGAGCGTCGCGCTCCTCATAGCGTATGTGATTGGATCGGTACCGACGGCGTTTATCGCTGGTCGTCTGTTGAAGGGTGTGGATCTGCGCACGGTTGGAAGCGGCAACCTCGGCGCGACGAACGTGTATCGCACGCTGGGCGCAGTGCCGGCGATTGTCGTGTTGTTGCTCGACGCAGCGAAGGGCGCGATTCCGGTGTTGCTGTTGCCGCCGCGCATCACCGGCGTGCTCTTCTTCGAGACGCGCGAGCTGTTGGTGTGGAGCATCGCGCTGGGTATTGCCGCGATTGCTGGTCACGCCAAGCCCATCTTCCTGTTGTGGAAGGGTGGCGGCAAGGGCGTGGCGACAGCAGCTGGTGTGTTTGGTGCAATCGCGCCCGTGGGACTGGCCATCGGACTCATCGTGTTCGTGACGGTGGCTGCGGGGAGCGGCTTCGTGTCGCTCGCGAGCATCGCGGCAGCGCTCACGCTTCCACTCGCAGTCGCAGTCACGATGTCGGTGAAATCGCCAGTGTTCTATCTCGCAGTTGCAGTCGCGTTGTTCGTCACGTGGTCGCATCGTGCAAACATCGCGCGCTTGCGTGCGGGCACTGAGCCCAAGACGTTCGGCAAGCGCAAGGAGGCTGCGTGAGAGTTGCAGTGATTGGTGCTGGCGCGTGGGGTACTGCGCTCGCCAGCCATTTGTCCGAGAACGAACACGACGTGATGCTGTGGGCCTACGAGGCTGATGTCGTCGAGTCCGTGAACACGGCGAATGAGAACCGACGATTCCTCGCAGGTGTGCACTTGCACGCCAACTTGCGCGCGTCGAGTCTCGAAGAGCAGGTGCTTGAGGGCGCAGAACTCGTGTTGTTTGTCGCGCCGTCGCACGTGTTGCGCCAGGTCGCGGCCGGTTGCTCGCGTCACGTTCCCGCTGGCGTACCACTCGTCGTGGCCACGAAAGGCATCGATCGCGAGACGCTTGGCTTGATGACCGATGTCGTCAACGAAGAGATTGGCGGTCATCCCATCGTTGCGCTCAGCGGTCCCTCATTCGCGATGGAAGTGGCGCATCATCTTCCCACGGCCATTGTCGCGGCATCCGCGGATCCAGATGCAGCCAAGCTCACGCAGCAAGCGCTCAGCACGTCCGGCTTTCGCGTCTACACGCAGAGTGACGTGATTGGCGTGGAACTCGGTGGCGCACTCAAGAATGTGATGGCCGTGGCAACGGGCATCGCCGACGGCTTGCAGTTGGGCTTCAACGCGCGCGCCGCACTCATCACGCGTGGACTCGCCGAGATGACGCGGCTCGGCGTGAAGCTCGGCGCTGACGCGCAGACGTTCGCTGGACTCGCTGGCATAGGCGACCTCGTGCTGACGTGCACGGGTTCGCTCTCGCGCAATCGCTCTGTTGGTTTGGAGATCGGTCGCGGCGCCACGCTCAGCGAAGTGTTGCAGGGGCGTGAGACCGTCGCCGAAGGCGTCACGACGACGGAGAGTGCCAAGCGTCTCGCGGAAAAGCTTGGTGTTGAGATGCCCATCGTGAACGCCGTGCATCGCGTGCTGTTTGAGCGTCAGCCGGCGAGGTGGGCGCTGGTCGAGTTGATGACGCGCGACTTGAAGGGAGAGCGCGACTGATGGCATCGGGCGCGGAACCCATCCGCGAGTTCTTTTCTATCGGCGACGTCTGCGAACTCTCCGACCTCAAGCCGCACGTGCTGCGGTATTGGGAGAGCCAGTTCAAGTTTCTGTCGCCGGCCAAGAACCGCTCCGGCAATCGCGTGTACACGCGACGTGAGGTAGAACTCGTGATGCTCGTGAAGCATCTGCTCTACACCGAGAAGTACACCATCGAAGGCGCCAAGCAGAAAGTGGACGAGCACCGCAAGAGCGGCGGCGTGAAGCCCGCCGCACGCCACGGGCTCGACACCGAGACGATTCAACTCATCGAGAAGGACCTGCAGGGCATCCTCGAGATTTTGGAGCGAAAGGACTGATGCGGCTGTTACTGAGCAATGATGATGGTATTCTCGCGCGCGGACTCGAGTGTCTCGAGAAGGCCGCACGGCCACTCGGCGACGTGTGGGTGGTCGCCCCAGACCGCGAGCAGAGCGCGACCAGTCATTCGCTGACGCTGCATCATCCACTGCGTCCCATTCAGTTGGGACCGCAGCGTTGGCAGGTGGACGGCACTCCCACGGACTGCGTGATGCTCGCCATCGAAGCATTGTTGCCGGAGCGTCCGGACTTCGTGCTGAGCGGGATTAACCACGGCCCGAACATGGGCGAAGACGTGTTGTACTCGGGCACGGTTGCCGCCGCGATGGAAGGACTCGCGCTCGGCGTGCCGAGTATTGCGTTCTCGTTTGCCGGACGTGTGCTTCGCGCCGACGATACGTTGCTCACGGATCACGTGGACAACCTCACGCGCGTCATCAAGCACATCACGTCGCTGCCTACGTTTCCGGCAGACACGCTGCTCAATGTGAACATCCCCGCGATTCCGGCGAGTGAAGTGAAGGGCGTGAAGCTCACGCGCCTTGGCCGTCGCGTATTCAGTGATTCGCTTAAGCTGATGAAGGATCCGTGGGGCCGCGAGATTTTCTGGATTGGCGGTGGCACCGTGGAGTGGAGCGGTTCGGATGACTCCGACTTCCGCGCAGTGCAGGACGGCTACATCTCCATCACGCCGCTGCACTTGGATTTGACGGCCAAGGACCGACTCGACGATGCGGAGCGTTGGTGGCGCCCTCTCTAACGCCGCAGTTTGGCGGCGCGCGGCGCCGGCTCATCGAAGAACTGCAGCGCAAAGGCATTCGCAGTCTCACGGTGCTCAAAGCATTCGATGATGTACCGCGTCACGAGTTTGTGCCCACTGGTCTGCGACACCGTGCGTACGAAGACTCGCCGTTGCCCATCGGGCAAGGGCAGACGATTTCACAGCCGTGGGTGCACGCCAAGTATCTCGAGTTGCTTGAGCTCACAGGCAAAGAGCGAGTGCTCGAGATCGGCACCGGCTCCGGCTTTCAAACGGCCTTGCTCACGAATCTCGCGCAGCACGTATTCAGCATTGAACGCATCGCACCGCTAGCGGAGCAGGCGCGCGAGTCGTTGCGACGCTGCGGCATCGATCACGTGATTCAAAAGGTTGGCGACGGAACTATGGGTTGGGCCGAGTACGGGCCGTATGACGCCATCTTGGTTGGCGCTGCGTCGCCTGACGTGCCGCAGCCGCTGCTCGATCAGCTCGCGATAGGTGGTCAGCTCCTGGTGCCCGTTGGCGACAAAGACAGCCAGAAGCTCATGCGGATTCGGCGTACGGAGACTGGTTTTGATCGCACCACGCTCGACGCGATGCGCTTTGTGCCGCTGATTGGTGAGCATGGCTTTAAGTCGTAATCCTTCAGCCCCGTAGCCGATGTCAGATCTCTCCGCACGCTTGAAGGCCAGCATCCGCGACGTACCCGACTTTCCGAAGCCGGGGGTCGTGTTCAAGGACATCACGCCGGTGCTGCAGGACCCCGCGCTGTTTGCGGACGTGACCGCGGCACTCGCGGCTCCGTGGCGCGGAAAAGGCATTACGCACGTGCTGGCGATTGAAAGCCGCGGTTTTCTGTTTGGGGCGCCGGTGGCGCAACATCTCGGTGCTTCGCTTGTTCCGGTGCGTAAGCCCGGCAAACTGCCCAGCGCGCACGTCACGGAGCACTACGCCTTAGAATACGGCGAAGACGCCGTGGAAATCCATACAGACGCGCTCGATGCCCGCTCGCTCGTGCTCATTGTGGACGACGTGCTCGCCACTGGAGGCACCGCCGCGGCCACCAGGCGCCTCGCCCACCGGTTGGGAGCAGGTGTGGCGGGCATCGGGGCCGTCATTGATTTGTCGTTCCTGCCGTGGCGAAAGGCGCTCGCCGGTGTCACGGTCGAAACCTTAGTGCGCTTCTAGCTCGCCACCTATAACGTCCGCGCTGGCGGCGGGCGTTGTGCCAAAGAGTGCTGAGCGCACACGATCGCCAATGCCATGCACGATGAGATACGTGCACGGCACGACAAACAGGGTGAGGAACGTGGACATCAACAGTCCACCCACCACGGCGATGGCCAGCGGACGCATCAACTCGCCACCTTCACCAAGTCCGAGCGCCAACGGCAGCGTGCCGACCAATGACGTGAACGTCGTCATCATGATCGGACGCAAGCGCGCGGAGCCCGCCTTCACGATGGCCTCGAGTCGCGTGTGTCCGCCTTCTTGCAAGAAGCCTTCGGCAAACTCCACGAGCAGAATGGAATTGTTCACCACGATGCCCGCGAGCATGATCATGCCCAACGTCACTGGCGCGCTGAACGGCGTGCCCGTGGCGAGGAGTATGACAATCACGCCCATCATCGCCAACGGAATGGCGGTGAGAATAACTATCGGGTTGGTGACGCTTTCGTACTGCACCGCGAGCACGACGAACACCAAGAAGATGGCAAGCGCAATTACGAGGTACAGCTGCTGGTTGCTCTCGTCGATGGCTTCCTGCTCACCACCGATGATGATGCCGTAGCCATCGGGCAACTCGATTTCTGACAAACGCGCGCGAATGGAATCCGTCACCGCGCCCACTGTTGCGATCTCGGTGATTACGTCGCCATTGATCTGCACCTGACGGCTCTGATTCACACGCGTGATGCCGTTGGGGCCGAGCACCGTGCGCACGTTGGCGACGTCACCAAGGCGAATCGGAGCCGCGCCGCGCGTCGCGACGAGGGGAACGTCCTGCAGGTCAGCCGTGCTCTGGAAGCGGCCGCGCGGGAAGAACACACGAACGTCGTACTCGAAGTTGCCTTCGGCATAGCGCGTGGCCACGGAGCCGTCGAGCGCCGTGCGTACCGTGGAGCCCACCTGCTGCACGTTCAAACCACGAGCGCGAGCGCGCTCACGGTCGAGTTCAATAGAGAGCAGGGGAGAGCCTTCGTCCTGCGGGTTCTGGAAGTTCTCGAGACCCGGGATGCCCTGCACGCGCCTGGTGACGGCCAGCGCGATCTCGTTGAGCATTCCAATGTCGTCGCCGAGAATGGCCACGGACACGGCTTCACCGCTGGAAGACGTACGCAAGCCGCGAATACGCGGCGGGCGCACACCGATGCGCGCGCCGGCAAAGCCGCGAGCGTTGATGGAATCCTGCAGCGTGCGCACCCACTGGTCGGCCGACATTGGCCGCTGCGAGACGGGCTTCAAAAGAATGTCGAGCGAGCCACGTCCCGCGTTGCTCGATGACGAACCGCCAAACAAGAAGCCACCGGCCGTGGCAAACACGGCCTCCACATGCGGCATCTTTTGTACGATGCCTTCGACTTCGCGCGTGATGCGGTCAGTCTGCGCGGGTGTGGCGCCCGGGGCAAGGCGAATAAACGCGCCCACCGAGCCATCGTCCACCTGCGGCAAGAACTCTGTAGGAATCTTCGTTGCGCGGTAAAACAAGCCACCGGCGAGCAAGAGTACCGAGCCAAGCACGAGTGTCTTGTGTCCCACTGTCCACACAGCCGAACGCTCGTAGCGCTCGCTCATCCGCGTGAACCAGCGATCAAACGCCAGCAGCGCACGATTCTTCTCGAGGCCGCTCTTGAACTTCACCTTGCCCAACTGCGCCGCCAGCATTGGCACCAACGTCAGTGCCAGCGGCAGCGACGCGATAATCGCAAACGAGATCGTGAGAATGAGCTCGCGGAAGATGAGCGCGGAGAGTCCAACGATGAGCAGGAACGGCATCACCGACGCGATGTTCGTCGTCGTGGAGGCAACCACCGCGCTCGTGACTTCTGCGGCGCCAACGTGCGCGCCCTCCTCTGCGTCGAGCCCATCCGATTCGCGGCGCGAATAGATGTTCTCGAGCATCACGATGGCGTTGTCGAGCAAGAGGCCCGTACCAAGGGCGAGGCCACCGAGCGACATGATATTGAGCGTCAATCCGAACGCGCCCATCATCACGAACGTGGCCATAATCGCGAGCGGAATGGACACGGCGATGATGAACGTCTTTCGAATGGAGCGGAGAAAGATCAGCACCACGATGGCTGCGAGGAACGCACCAACCAGCGCGGAGTTCGTCACCGAATGCAACGCGTCACGAATGAATCCCGACTGGTCGAACGTCACCTGATACGTGATGTCGCGCGGAATGAACTGCGAGTTCTCGAGGCGCGCCATCTGCTTGCGCACTTCGTCCACGACGGCTACGGTGTTGGCTTCTGGCTGCTTTTGAATGCCAATGCGCACCGCCGGCTGGCCATTGAGGCGCGCCCAGAAGCGCTGATCGGCCGATGTGTCGCGCACGATGGCAACGTCGCGCAGTGGCACGCGCACGCCGCCGGCACCAGTGAGCAACACGTCGCGAATCTGATCAACCGATGTGAATCGACCGGTGGTGCGACTGACAATCTCACGATCCGGCGCAATGACGCGTCCGCCGGCGATATTCTGATTCTCACCCGCGAGTCCGTTGAGGACGTCGCTCACCGCGAGCCCAAAGCTGCGCAGGCGCTCGGGATTGAGCTCGACCTGAATCTCACGGACCAAACCGCCCGAGAGATCCACAGACGCGACGCCTTCGACGCCGAGCAGTTGTGGACGCAAGCGCTGATCAATCCACTGACGCAACGACACGAGGTCGCGCTCGGTGGACGAGAACGCGACTTGGAAAATCTGCATCTGCGATGGGTCAGACTTGCTGACCGTCGGCGCCGATGCTTCTTCGGGCAGGCGCGAGCGCACGCGCTCGACAGCTGTGGCCGCGTTCTGCAATGCGACGTCGACGTCCGTGCCGTACGCGAAGTTGAGCTCAATGCTCACGCTGCCTTCGTTCACGTTCGTCTGTAGACGCTCGATGCCTTCCACCGTGGCGAGCGCTGACTCCAGCGGCTTGGCGACCGTCTCTTCCATCACCACCGGCTCAACGCCGGGGTTGTTGATGTTCACGCGCACCTGCGGATACACGATGCGCGGCAATAGATCGACCGGCAGACGGCCGATGTACACCGAGCCCAACACGAGCAGCGTCGCCGTGAGCATCAGCGTGCCGATCGGATGCGAGATCGCCCAGCTGGCGATACCGCGGCGCTTGTTCATGTTCACGGGCGTTCTCCCAACGGCAACACAATGCGCACGGCCGCGCCATCGCGGAGCAGGGCATTGCCCGTCGTAATAATCGTGTCGCCAGCAGCGAGGCCTTCGAGCACTTCCATACGACCGTCGAGATCCATGCCGACCCGTACGCGGCGACGCTCGGCCTTGCCTTCGCGAATCACGAACACACTCTGATTGCCCGCGGCGCCACCGACGGCGCGCGTTGGCACCACCAAGGCATTGGTGCGCTCGTCGAGGTTGAGCGTCACACGCACGCTAAAGCCTGGCTTGAGACCGGCCTGCTGCGCGCCGGTGATGGCAACTTCTACTGGAACCAATCGGCTCACGCTGTCGGCTGCCGGGAAGATGCGACGAATGCGACCCGAGACATCGCGTCCCAGCGCGTCGACGCGCACAGCGACTACGGAGCCAACCCGCAGGAATGGCACTTCGAGTTCCGACACAGGCAACTGGGTGACGAGCGTGTTCACATCGGCGACGGTGAACAGTCGCGTCGAGCCGCCGACGATGTCACCGGTCTGCACAAAGCGCTGCATGACCACGCCGGCCATCGGCGCGAGAATCTTCGTGAAGCCCACGCGCGTCTCCAGCTGCGAGACCGTGGCCTCCGACGCAGTGAGTGCGGCTTGATCGCGCTCGTACTCGGCCGTGGTAATCACGCCGTTCTGGCGAAGCGTTTCTGAGCGCTCAGCGGTGGCACGAGCGACGTTCAGATTTGCGCGAGCGGCGCGCAGTTGCGCGTCGATCTCGCGGGAGTCGAGTTCGGCGAGCAGGTCACCCTGCGCGACGCGTGAGCCTTCCTCTACGGCGACGCGGAGCAGGGCGCCGCTGGCCTGCGAGGTCACGCCGACCACGCGCAACGGCGAAAGCTGCCCCGTGACCTGCGAGGTGCGTGCGAGGGTAACGCGTTCGACAACAGAAATTTCGACGGGTGCTGGCTGACCGTTACCGCCACCACCGAAACCGCCAAAACCTCCCGGACCGCCGCCTTGGCCCCCGCGATTTGCAGCGGGAGTGCCGGCGCCGCCAGGCGCGGCGGATGCCGCAGTGTCTGGCTTGCAGGCTGCGAGCGAAATTGCGAGGATCACTGCCGCGAGCGCGGCAGAACTTCTATATAGAGGGCGCATGGCCGAATCGAGCGAGTAAGTGAGTCGTGCTGACGTGAGGAATACGTACAAAGCATGGCATTCGTTCGCGAGTATCGCGTTATCTTTTTGCACTGCGCCCCCGTAGCTCAGGTGGATAGAGCGACGGTTTCCTAAACCGCAGGTCGGCGGTTCGAGTCCGCCCGGGGGCATTCAGCGTGAGCCATGCTGTGATTAGGTTTCGAGCAACCCATTTCCACACATTTCTATGACGAAGACCGGCGACGCCGCACGGCCGACCCTTGATGTAACTGACTCGGCCTCCGTGGTCGAACTCTTCCAGCGCCACCAGCGTAGCATTCTGGTTGGTGCGATCGTCCTCGTGGCCGCCGGCGGCGGTCTGTGGATGGCTCGCCGGTCGGGCGAGATCAAGGAGCAGCGCGCCACGGAAGCCCTCGCGGTCGCCGAAGCGGCGTACTCGTCGGGCGGTATTCCGGCGGCCCAGGTGGAAATGCAGAAGCTGATCGAGCGTTACGCGGGTACGGCCGCAGCGACCCAAGCGGCGATGCTTTCTGCCCAGTGGTCGTACGAGGCTGCGCTGCCGGACTCCGGTCTGAAGGCGCTCGCGTCCGCGCTGCCCAAGGCTCCACGCGCCATGCGTGCCGGAATGTTAGCTCTCCAGGCGATGGGCAAGGGAATGAAGGCCGACCACGCTGGGGCGGCGACGGACTACGAGGCAGCAGCTGCGGCGACTAAACTGACCGCTGACAAGGACGGCTACCTGATGGATGCGGCTCGTTCGTATGCCGCGGCTGGCGACAAGGCTGCCGCGGAGCGCATCTACGGAGCGATTGCCGACCGCGAGGACTCGTCGTTCTCTGGTGAAGCTCGCGTAAGACTAAGTGAAATAAAGGCTAAGGCCTAATAAGCTAATGTACATTAGCAAGTAAAAGACGGGTCCGGCTACTGCCGGGCCCGTCTTTCTTTGCGCCAGACGGGGAGCCAACTGGCGTATTGGTGGCGCGTAATATGGACGCCTGCCCGACAGTTCTCCCGATCCAAGTATTACGTATAATATGTATTATGTATAGTTCGCGTGGGGATAACCCAGAGTTTCCCACCTTCAGCCAGTCCGAACCGCTCGCGCCCTACAGCTCGCGCAGCGAACCCTCGAAGACGATCCGCCCCTCTCCAGACAGCGTCGGCCACAGCTGTCCGTCGGCCTCCCGGAGCTTCACGGAAAGCACCTGGCCGGACCGAGTCCTGAGGTCGGTGACTTCGCCGGTCTCACCCCAAGCCCTCAGGATGGCGGCGCAAGCCACGGCCCCAGTTCCGCAGGCCAGGGTTTCGGCCTCGACGCCGCGCTCGTAGGTCCGCATGGACCAGGCGCCGGTGGCGTCCTTAGAAACCCAGTTCACGTTGGCGCCGGCCGGCAGCGACTGGTGGTACCGAAGTTCTGGACCCCGATCGGCCATCGGAACGAGCTTGAGGTCGTCGGACCGGATGACCAGATGCGGGACCCCGGTATTCACGAAGCCCATCACGGACTCCCCGCCCTGACGCGAAATCCCGGCGTCCGGCCGCAGGTCCTGCACAGGCTGCAGATCGATCTCGGGCCGGCCATCACGAACGCGCCCGCTGATTACGCCCGCCGGCGTCCGGAACTTGAGCCCAGTCTGGCGAGCAATGCCGAGTTCCGTGGAGAGCCGCACTGCACACAACGAAGCGTTGCCGCAGAGTTCGCCCACGCTGCCGTCGCGGTTCAGATAGCTGAGAGAAAAATTGGCGTCGGAGTCCTGCTGGAACACGGCGACGCCGTCGGCACCCACACCGGTGTGTGCTGCACAGACAGTTCGCACAAAGTCGGGATCCAAC
>JAYUWY010000481.1:0-2583 GCA_043753285.1 Gemmatimonas sp.
GCAGTCGGTGCGTTTGCCGGAGCTGCTCGAAGCCCTCGTGATCGCAGCCTTCGCTCACCTTCAAGTAGCGCACGTGCGGCGTGTCGCCCGCGTGCGTGCGCACGCCCGGATGCTGCACAATGGAGTCGCCAATCAAGCCGCGCTCGCGCAGCTTGGGGATCAGCTGCTCAGTCTCGGAGGCGCCGAGGAAGAAATCCACCTCGGGCAGCGCCGCGATCAGTTCGTCTTTGTGGCGCTCGACCATGCAGCCCACCGCAATGACCGCCTGCGCGGCGCCGTTGCTCTTCAAGCGGCCGGCTTCGACGATCGCGTCAATGCTCTCGGCCTTCGCTGCGTCAATAAAGCCGCAGGTGTTGACGATGATAAGCTCCGCGTCCTCGGCGTCGTGCACCTGCTCCGCGCCGTGATCGAGCAACTGCGCGAGATACCGTTCCGAGTCGACGGTATTCTTGTCGCAGCCGAGTGTAACGAGCTTAACTCTCACCGATAGTTGCCGAAGGAAAGCGCGACCTTAAAGTCCTGCGTGCGCAGGAAGGCCATGACGTTCTGGAGTTCATCGCGATCAGGTGCGGTGACACGCACGGTGTCGCCCTGAATGCTGCCCTGCACCTTCTTAAACTTCTGTTCTTTGATTGCGGCGACGACCTTCTTGCAGGTCTCACCATCGAGCGCCTGCTTGAGCTTGATGTCGCGATGCCAGGTGTCGCCGCCACCGGGAATCGGCTCACCGGCGTCGAGATTCTGCACCGGCACGCCGCGCTTGATGAGCTTGGACTGCACGATGTCCCACATTGCGCGCAGACGCATGTCCGTGTCGCTGGAGAGCTTGATCAGCCCCTCGGTGCGCTTGAGCTCCACGGTCGCCAGCTTGGCGTCCTTGAAGTCGTAGCGCTGCGTGATCTCCTTGGACGCCTGATTGACGGCGTTGTCAACTTCTTGGAGATCAACTGACGTAGTAATGTCGAAGCTTGGGTCTTTGGACATCAGACGTGAGACTTGAGACTTGAGACGTGAGACTTGAGACGTGAGAGATGAAATCTCGCCTGTAGACGGCCCATTTGCCACCGAAAAGCCGAAGAGGGCGCGGCCAAATTCGGCCACGCCCTCTCAAGTCTCACGTCTCAAGTCTCACGTCTACTCGCCGAGATAAGACTCCAGCGCCCTAGCTCGAGAAACATGCCGTAAGCGCGAAAGAGCCTTCTCCTTAATCTGCCTCACCCGCTCCCGCGTGATGTTCAGCACGGCACCAATCTGCTCGAGCGTCATCGGCTCTGAGCCATCGAGGCCGAAGTAGAGGCGGAGGATCTTGGCTTCGCGTTCCTTGAGGCCGGCGAGGGCTTGGTGAACGGAGTCCACCAGTGCCTTCTCGAACGTCTCTTCGTCGGGCGAGGCGCTTTCGGTGTCGGGGAGATAATCGAGCAGGCGATTGTCTTCGCCGGGGGCCATCGGTGCGTCGAGTGACACCGTGATCTGCGAAATCGCCATCGTCTTGGCGATTTCTTCTTCGGTGAGCTCCATGCCTTCGGCGATCTCGGCGTGTGTGGCTTCGCGACCGAGCTCTTGGAGGAGCGCGGTGGCGCGCTTGCCAATTTTGTGGAGCGTGCCCGCGCGATTCAGCGGCACTCTCACAATACGGCTCTGCTCGGCGAGTGCTTGGAGAATCGCCTGGCGAATCCACCACACCGCGTACGAGATGAATTTGATGCCGCGCGTTTCGTCGAACTTATGTGCGGCGCGAATGAGGCCGAGGTTGCCTTCGTTGATCAGGTCGGAAAGGTTCACGCCCTGATTCTGATACTTCTTGGCGACGGAAACGACGAACCGCAGATTGGAGCGCACAAGCGTATCCAGCGCTTCCTGGTCGTTGAGACGGATGCGCTGCGCCAAGCGGACTTCTTCCTCACGCGAAATCAGCGGATAGATGCTGATGTCGCGCAGGTACAGGTCGAGCGACCCTTCATCGAAGCCTTGCTTCCTGCTGGGCGTGCCGGTCATCCAACTCTCCTCAGGGTGATGCGACCAACTAGTGGATCAGATCTCCCAACCGCGTCCAGCGCACGCGCGTGAGCCAATCAAAACTCTTCGCGGTGTCTGGTTCGTAGCTGTAATACACAAACATCGGCGTACCGCGCATCAACGAATCGGGGACGAAACCCCAGTAGCGACTATCGGCAGACCTGTCCCGATTGTCGCCTAGCACGAAGTAGTGCTCGGCCGGCACAACAAGCGGCCCCCAATCATTGCGCGTAGGATTGTAACCACGCGCGCCAGCATCTGGGATGAGATAATCACGCTGCCAGCGAAATTCGTCGCTGGTTTCGCTGCTCAGAGGCAAACTGCGGCGCACGAACGGTTCGAGAACCTCCGCACCGTTTCGCCAGAGCATACCTGCGTGCATCTCCACGGTGTCACCGGGGAGCCCGACGAGACGTTTGACGAAATGCTTGTCGGTATCGTTAGGCCAGCGAAACACGACGACGTCGCCAAGCGCTGGCGCGCGCACCGCAGGCAGACGCTTGTGCGTGAGCGGCACTTCTGCACCGTACACCAACTTGTTGACGAGGAGAAAATCGCCGACGAGCA
>JAYUWY010000482.1:0-2567 GCA_043753285.1 Gemmatimonas sp.
CGGTACAAACCGGGGACATAGGTAACACTTGAAACCGGGGACATAGGTAACACTGCTAACGTGGCACGTAACCGGGGAGGTTGCGATGCCGTGGCGGGAGATGAGACCTATGGACCAGCGAAAGGAGTTCGTGCGCGAGTACCGGCGCGGGTTGTACACGATGACGGAGATGGCGGAGCGCTACGACATCAGTCGGAAGACGGGATACGCGCTCGTGCATCGCGTCGACGAGCTCGGGATGGCGGGCCTCGCGCCACAGAGTCGGCGGCCGCACCACTCACCGACGCGCACGCCGGAGCACATCGCGGCGCTGCTCATCGAGGCGAAGCGGAAGCATCCGGCGTGGGGTCCGGAGATGCTGCTCAATTGGCTCAGGCCACGTCACTGCGCGATTCGCGAGTGGCCAGCGGTGAGCACGGCGGGCGCGATCTTGAAGCGCGAAGGCTTGGTGCAACCGCGTCGCAGGCGCTCGCCGCGCACGCATCCTGGCGTGGTCGATCCGATCACTGCGGTGCCGAATGATTTGTGGACCGCCGACTTCAAAGGACAGTTCCGCACGCAGAACCACATCTATTGCTATCCGCTCACGATTGCGGACCAGCACACACGCTTCTTGCTCGCGTGTCACGGCCTGCCGTCGGTGAAGGGCGCGCAGGCGTGGCCGATCTTCGAGCGCACGTTTCGCGAGTACGGGCTGCCGCGCGCAATCCGCACAGACAACGGCGCGCCGTTCGTCACGCGCTCGATCTGCGGGCTCTCGCATCTGAACGTGTGGTGGATGCGGCTTGGCATTCAGCACCAGCGCATTCGGCCCGCGTCGCCGCAGGAGAACGGCGCGCACGAGCGCATGCATCGCACCTTGAAGCGCGAAGCGATTCGCCCACCGAAGGCGACGATGCGGTCGCAGCAGCGCGCCTTCGATGCGTTCCGCACGGAGTACAACGAGGAGCGTCCGCACACGCATCACGGCGGGAAGCCGCCGGGCTCGCAGTACGACGCGTCACCGCGCGAGTATCCGTCCCGCTTGCCCGCGCTCGAGTATCCAGGCCACTACACGGTGAAGCGCGTGACGACGGTCGGAACCTTCCGCTTCAACACGAAGGTGCTCTTCATTGCGAATGCGCTGCGCGGCTATCATCTCGGCTTCAATGAAGAGGCCGACGGTATCTGGTCGATCTACTTCGGCGAGATCCTGCTGGCGAAGATGGACGAACGGAATTACATCATCCGGGAATGACCGAGCACACTCACCAAGTGTTACCCATGTCCCCGGTTTGAAGTGTTACCTATCTCCCCGGCTGTTCACGCGCTGAGATCCATGACTTGCCGCCGCGTCGACTGTGTCTGCCGCGAGCAGCAACTCAAGGCTCGGGCGATCGATGACTTGAAACAGCCGAAATACGTGGCGGCGGATGAAGGGCAAAACTCTCTGGGGGTGAAAGCGAAGATGGACAGCGATGCGCGCCGCTGCGCAGTACCGAACGCGCCTCGATACTCCGCCGTCGAGTTGAGGGCTCGGCACAGCGCGTGTCCTGGCAGTGCAAGCCCCATCAAGCAATGTCATGCCGGCGACCGGCGTTTGCGACGTCAGGCCGCGTGGCCAGGTGTGACTCTCGCGAAGACGAGGCACTCGCTCGCCACGCCCAGAGAGAGCCCGAGCGCCGCCGCGACCATCCCCGCGCCCGGTCCCTCGGTCGCGCCGATCGAGAACCCTGTGAACCAGGCCAGCAGCGCGCCGACCACGGCGATCACTGCCGACTGCACGAGCGCCATCTGCCGGCTCCGGCGTCTCCCGATCGCCGAGGCGAGCACGCCGGCCGCGAAGACCGTGGCGACGAGCGCCATCCAGAATTGGCGCAGGTCCCAGCCCGTGCTCGCGTAGCGGAATAGCCCGAACGTCACCGGAGCAGCGCCGAACGCAACGGTGCCCACGAGCGCCAAGCGCTGCGCCAGCGTACGCTGGGGGATCGTCTTCGTGTTCATCCCTTGCGACCCGCCTTGCTGCGACTCCTGTGCCCGAGCGGCTCGCCGGCATTCGGCTTGGAGGCCAGCGCCATACGGTCATTGAGGTGCTCGGCCGCCTGCGAGGTCACCACCGGGTGCGGCTCGGTGCTCTGCGGCGCCGGTGCTTCCTGATGTTCGAGCTGCGGCGGGTGCTCGAGCACGGGCACCGGGATGGAGGCTTTTGTCTTGGTCATCTGATCCGCCAATCGGGGGAAGTGTGCATGCCTTCTCCCTGTATTCAGCATCGTGCGACGGCTTCGGACCATCGCACGATGGAGCTAATCCCGCATCAGGCCGTGTTGTGGAACATCGCCGCCAGCGCTTCCTTCGGCATAACGTGTGCTTCTGCTGCGAGCGCTCCCATAAAAAGCGGTTGTGGGGCCTCGGCGAACCTTTACAGAAGATGGAGCCGAGGCCCCACAACCGCTACCACACCCGCGCTCGTCGGCAGCAAGCGTCGTTACGCTGCACCACTCGGTTCGCGCTGACTTGTCATAACTCAAGGCAACGCAACCAACAGCGGCTCCCACACGCAGGACTCCAGCGACAAGTCAAATCGCCGC
>JAYUWY010000483.1:0-5051 GCA_043753285.1 Gemmatimonas sp.
CGCGACCGGCGTCGCCCCAGCAATAGAGACGCTGGCCCGGTGTGATGGCACAGGTGTGACTGCCACCCACGGAGATCTGCGTGAACGGTCCGCCGAGCACTAATTGCGGTGTGCCCTCGCCGTAATCGCTGCGAGTCCCGATGCCGAGTCCACCGTACCAATTGCTGCCCCAGCAGTATGCGTTGCCGCTCGCAATCAGTAGACACGCAGACGCTTCGTCGGTGGAGATTTGCGTTGCGACAAGTCCACCCGACACCGCCGTCAGTGTGCCGCGATGCGAGATCATCGCGTCGTCACCGAGTTGGCCAGCCGAGTTGGAGCCCGCACACTGCGTTTGCCCATCTGCACGTATCGCGCAGGTGAAGCTGCCGCCAACTGCGATATCGAGATATGTCGCTCCACCAATCGCCGCGGTCGGCGTGGTGACAGTAACGCCGAAATTATTGAACGGTACTTCGCCGGTCGCGAGCTGACCCCAACGATTGTCGCCCCAACAGTAGAGCGCGCCAGCCGTCGTGATGCCGCAACGATGCGACCAGTGAAAGACGAGTCGCGTGAAGCGCAGCGCTCCACCAACTGCCACTGGTGATGGTCGATTGATTGTGGTGCCATCGCCGAGGTAGCCGCCGTTCTGGCCCCAGCACCACGCTTGACCACTCGTTGTCAGCGCACAGCCACCACCCGCCACGCTGGTGACGGATGCGAACACAGAGTCCGACGCCACGCGCACCGGCGCCGCGCTGCGGGAGAGCGTTCCGTTGCCGAGGTACGTGCCCTCGTCGCCATAGCCGCCACCCCAACACCACACGGCACCGGCGGTTGTGAGACCGCAACTCATGTTGCCGCCCGCCGCGATCTGCGTGAACACGTGTCCGCCCGACACCGCCGTCGGCGTGAACACGCAGCGCGAACCACTCGCACAGGACGCGTCCACGGTGCTGCCCGTCTGCAGGTATTCGTTATTGCCCCAGCAGTACGCCGCTCCCGCCGTGGTCAGCGCACAGGTGTGCTGGAACCCCGCCTCGACATCGCTCCAGGTCCGGTTGCCCACCACCTCCACGGGCAACAACGCCGAGTTCTTGAGGAGGAGCGAGTCGGGGTCTTCGAAGATGCTTGAGCAGGCGAAGACGAGGGGCAGCAGGAGCAGGAGGCGGCGGTATGGCATCTATAAGAGTAAGACATGAGACGTGAGATATGAGACTTGAGAGGGGTTTCTCACGTCTCAAGTCTCCCGTCTCAAGTCTCCAACAGCCCTTGCGGACTTCGGTTTTTATTCGGTAATTACCTACCCATCTACTTCGGTGTTTATTCGGTATGTCTGCCGCTCTCCAAATCCTGCGCGAACAGCTCGCGGCCGTCGTGGCCGGCACCCCGAGTGCCAATCCTGGCTTGCCCACGGGAATCCGCGGGCTCGACACCCTGCTGCCTGGGGGTGGATTACCACGCGGTCGAATTACCGAGTTACTCGCTCCGGCGGGGCTCGGCAAAACCACGCTCGCCCGCGTCATTGCCGCTACCACGCTGCAGGCCGGGCACGCGGTGGCGTGGGTCGATGCCACGCGTACGCTCGATCCGCGGGATTGGGTGAACGTGGATGCCGCCGGCCGCGATGCGCTGTGGGTGGTGCGGCCGGCTGATCCCGCGAAAGCGGCGTGGTGCGCGGATCTCATTCTGCGCACGGGCGCGTTTGCGCTCGTCGTGCTCGATGGCGCGCCGGTGTTGTCGCGCAACGTCGCGGTGCGTCTCTCGCAACTCACGCGCGATGCAGACGCGTCGCTCCTCTTACTCGGCGAGGGCACAAAAGCGTCGGAGATCGGCGGCGCATTACGACTGGTTCTTAAACGACGACCTGCGCGCGATACACGCGGCGGGCCGCAGGTTGCCGCACTGATCGAGAAGGGCGGGCCCCATCAACACGTTCCCCTGCATTTGGAGGTGGGTCATGCCCGTGACATCGCGCGTCGCTTGTGTGCGCATCCCGAGGTTCCCGATCGGCGCAGCGTGGCTCGGAAGCGGGCACGACGCTGAGCATTGGGATACACGGCCCATCGCGCTCTTCGAAGGCACGCGCATTCGCACCGCGACTGCCGCCGCAGCGCGCAGTGGTGTGCGCGCGGCAATGACACTCGCGCAAGCGAAGTCCAAGTGTGCAGACCTCGAGCTGCTCGCGTGGGATCACACGGCCATCGCGCGCGAAGTCGCACGCGCGAGTGCGGGGTTTCTTGCGGCATCGCCGCAGGTGAGTCCGGTGCGCGATCAACCGGGCACGTGGTGGATTGGCGCCGAAGGCTTTGAAGCAATCGGTGGAGAACGTGCGCTCGCAACGACGCTCTTAGCATTGGCGCGCGTGTGGCATCCGCGCGCGCGCGTCGCGTTTGCTGATACCTGCGTCACGGCCTACGCCGCCACGTGGAGCACGCGCGCTGCTTCGGAGCCATTACACATCGCGCACAATGGTGATCGCGATTATCTCGCGCGCGTTCCCATTGCGCTCATTCCCATGGAAGACGAACTGCGCGAAGCACTCACAGCGTTGGGATTGCGCACCGCGGGCGCGTTTGCCGCGCTTGATCCGCTCGAAGTCGAACGTCGTTGGGGCAGCGATGGTCTCACGGCGTGGCGATTGGCCTGTGCTGATGATGCGCGCCGCGCGTCACTCGCGCGCACCGATGATCCGCGCAGCGTCGTGCACGAACTCGCCACCAGCGCGCCAACGCTTGAGCCCGTGCTGTTTCTCGTACGCGCGTCGCTAGATCGTTTGGTGCGCACACTCGCCGCCGACGGACTCGCGGCGGCGACGCTCACCATCACACTCACACTCGACGATGGACGACGCATCTCGCGCGACGTGCGGCCCGCGCGGCCCATCGCACGCGTGGTACCACTCTTCGAACGCTGCCGCGCCACGCTCGACACGTGGACGCTCGACGCGCCAGTAGCCGCGCTTGAGCTGCGCATCAGTGAGACTGCACCCTCTGCGGCGGAGCAAGGTGATCTATTAGCCACCGCGTGGCGTGATCCCGCTGCTGCCGAAGCAACGCTCGCGCGTCTGCGCGCTACACTCGGTGCGGGCGCGGTGGTGCGTCCCATCACGCGCGACTCACATGCCCCAGAGCGCGCCGGTGGATGGGAAGACGTCGAACAAGCTGGGCGCGCCGCACCACTCGACGTGCGATTGCAAAAGTCCGCACTGCACGCACCCGCTGCACGCTTGCTCGAAGCACCCGAGCACATCGCCATCGTCACCGACAAACGTGGCACACCACTTCAGTTGTACTGGCGCGGTCGTCGCTTGATGCTCACCACTGCTGACGGACCCGAACGTCTCTCCGGCGAGTGGTGGCACGCACAACCCTTCGCCCGCGATTACTGGCGCTGCACCTCCGACGAACTCGGCCAAGACCTCCTGCTCTTTCGCGACGCCGGTGGCTGGCACTTGCAAGGATGGTACGACTGAGCGCATACGCCGAGTTGCATTGTCATTCCACGTTCTCGCTGCTCGATGGCGCATCGGACCCCGAGCGTCTCGTGGAGCGCGCGCTTGCGCTTGGCATTCACTCGCTCGCACTCACCGATCACGATGATGTTGGCGGCGCGGTGCGTTTTGCGACAGCCGCCAAAGATGCAAAGCTCCCAGGACTGCACGGCGCAGAACTCACGGTCGATGTTCCGCTGCCCAACGAACTCGAACGCGGCAAGCCACTACCTGGTCGCGTTATCGGCGAAGATGGTGTAGCGCGATTGCGCACGCATCTCTTGTTGCTGTGCGAAACGCGCGAGGGCTGGGGCAATCTCTGCTCACTCATTACGCGCGCACGCATGGATCATCCGCGCGGTGAGCCACGCGTCACGCTCGACGTTCTCGCCGCGCACACCGCCGGATTATTTGCGCTCACCGGATGTCCGCGCGGTTGGGTACCGCAGCTACTCGCAGCGGGAGTGCCTACACTCGCACGCGCGGCGGCCGGACAACTCGCTGAGATGTTTTCGCAGCGCTTGGCGATTGAGTGTTGGAATCACTCGCTGCCCGAGGAGCGCGCGCTGGTCACGCAGCTTTTGCCCATCGCAAGTGCGCTGTCGCTGCCGTGGGTGGTTACCAACAATGTGCATTACGCGCTGGCGGCCGGCCGTCTGGGTCACGATGTGCTCACTGCACTGCGCCACGGTGCAACGCTCGACGAGATGGGCACGCGCCTGCGCCCCAATGGCGAGTGGCATCTCAAGTCGTACGCACAGCTCGCGCGCAAATGGAGTGGCGCCGAGCAGGGGTTGCATGAGAGTGTGGCGATTGCTGAACGCTGTGTGTTTCGGTTGGACGCACTGAGGCCCAAGTTGCCGCGCTTTCCGTTGCCCGAAGGTGTGAGCGAGGACGAGTACCTCTCGCGACTTGTCGAAGATGGCGCACAAGAGCGTTGGGGATGGCGCCGCACTGCGCGACACGACAAGCAGCTCACGCACGAGCTCGCGTTGATCAGCAAGCTCGGACTCTCCGGCTACTTCTTGATTGTATGGGATATCGTGCGCTACGCGCGCCGCGAGGGAATCCTTTGCCAAGGCCGCGGCTCGGCGGCTAACAGCGCGGTGTGCTACTGCTTGGGCATCACGTCGGTAGATCCCATCAAGCTTGAGCTGCTCTTTGAACGCTTCTTGAGTGAAGAGCGCGCCGAGGCACCTGATATCGATATTGATTTCGCGCACCGCGAGCGCGAACGCGTGCTGCAGTATGTATACGCGCGTTACGGACGCGAGCACGCCGCGATGGTGTGCGAGCACATCACGTGGCGTGGGCGAAGTGCGGTGCGCGACGCTGCGCGTGTGTTGGGCTTCTCGCCTGACCAAGCCGGACTCCTCGCGAGCTTCAGCGATCGGTTTAGTGCAAAGAGTACTGCCGCTGCGCTTCGCGTAGATACGCCCGAGGCCGTAGATCCATTTGCACCAGAGCGCGCCGACGCCGCCGGCCCCGCGAACTACAATAAGCGAATGCTCGTTGACGCAGTATCGAGCGATCTAGTAGTTGGCACCCACGCCAGCACGTTGCTCAAGGCCGCGCG
>JAYUWY010000484.1:0-5049 GCA_043753285.1 Gemmatimonas sp.
GGACGGACTTGTCGGAGTGATTAGCGAAGTGGATGCGCGCACGAGCGTCGCGATTATTTGGCCGCATCCCGATTTTCGCGTGAGCGCGACGACGCCTGACGGCAGCGCGTTTGGCATCGTGACCGCGCATGAGGGCGAAGGCGCGGACCGTTGGATGCTCGAATTGCATGGTGTGCCATATCGCTCTGCGGTGCGCGCTGGCACGCCTGTCGTGAGCTCTGGCCTTGGCGGTGTGTTTCCGCGTGGGGTGCTCATTGGCACCGTGGTGCGCGCATTGCGCGGCGAGAGCTCCGGCTGGGCGCGCAGCTATCTCGTACGCCCCGCCGTGCGGCCCAGTGACCTCACGTCCGTCATGGTGTTGACGCCTGAGCGCGCCACCGAGGGAGTGGAGAGTGTGTGGCGCGCGCGCGTTGACGCATTAGAACGTCGAGTGCGCGAGGCAGGGGACTCGCTCTCGCGCGATAGCGTGGCGCGCGCGGCGGACAGCGTTGCTCGCGCTCGGGACACAACGACGGTGAGGACGCCGTGAGATTCTCGCGCGTGTTTGTGCTCGTCGTGCTCTTCGTCACGCTCGTGATTTTGCATTTCACCTTGCGTCCGCTGCTGGATTGGCGCGCGGGTGTGGACTTTATGGTGATCGCCTCGTTGCTCGTCGCGGTGCGCGTCCGCCCTGGTGCCGCGGCACTTGTGGGATTGTTGCTCGGTCTCGCCATGGACTCGATGGCGCCCGAGGCACTCGGTGCTGGCGCGCTCGCGATGACGTTGATGTCGTTTGGTGCGTCGCGATTGAAGGCGGGCTTCTTCACGGACGATCTCGGTTTGCATGCGGTGTTCGTGTTCACGGGGAAAGTGTTCTTCGACATCGCGGCGACGTTTGCGGAAGGAAGACTCTCCGGCATGACGCTGGTGTGGCAGTTGGTGGCGTGGACGCCGCTGTCGGCGCTCGCCACAGCGGCAGTCGGCATTGTGGTGCTCGGTGCGATGCGACCCACGATGAATGAGCGGAGGTTCGGATGAGCTTCCATCCCAATCTCGTGCAAGGCCGCGGACGCATCGCGTCGGGCATTCTGTTTTTTGTGTTCTTGTTCTTGATTGGTTCGTTCTTCCGCACGCAGGTGCTACAGGGCGCGAAGTTCGTACTGCAGTCGGAGACGAATCGTTTGCGCGAAGTACCATTGCCGGCGCCGCGCGGAATGATTCTCGACCGTACGGGCAAGGTGATTGCCGAGGATCTGCCGGGCTACTCCATCTCGTTGCTCGCGCGCACGGAAGATTCGTTGCGCGTGATGATGCGACACATCGGCGAGGTGGTGCCTGTGTCGGCGGAGCAGATTGGGGCAGCGGTGCGCCGCTTTCGTCGCGAACCCACGCGGCCCACGGTGTTGTTTCCCGATGCGCCGTTTCAGTTGGTGTCGATTCTCGAAGAGCGTCGCACAGAATTCGCTGGCTTGATTATTCAGTCGGCGCCGCGCCGTCACTATCCCGACGGCCCCGCGGTCTCGGCGATTGTTGGCTACACCGGCGAGATCAGCGAACAAGAACTGGAGCAGGAGCGCTTCGCCGAGTACAAACCTGGTCAGCAAGTGGGCAAGGACGGACTTGAGCGGCAATACGAAGACCGGCTGCGCGGACAGGAAGGCGCACGATTCATCGAAGTGGATGCGCGCGGTCGCGTAGTGCGCGAGCAGGCGCGTCCCGACCTCGCGCCGGAGCGGCCCAGTGCGCTGTACACGAATATTGATTTGGATTTGCAGAAGTTCGTGTACGAGTTGTTTGGCGACTCGCTGATTGGCGCGGTCGTGGCGATGGAGCCTCGCTCGGGCGAAGTGCTCGCACTGCACTCCGCGCCGACGTTCGACCCCAATCGATTCATTGGCGGCATTCCATTTGATTACTGGCGCGAGTTGCAGGAAGACCCGCGTCGACCGCTGTATAACAAGGCAATCAAGGGCGCGTATCCGCCCGGCTCGATTTGGAAGTTGCACACCGCCATCATCGCGATGGAAGCGGGGCAGGTGCGCATTGACGAAAAGATGCAGGTGCCGTGCGAAGGCGGATTCCAGTTCGGCAATCGGTTCCAGCGCTGTTGGAAGCGCGAGGGGCACGGCGACGTGACGCTGGCCGAGGCGCTGGAACAGTCCTGCGACACGTACTTCTACCAACTCGGCCTTCGCATTGGCTTGCAGAACTTGGTGGCGGGCGGCATTCGCTTGGGCGCGCGCGATCGCTCGGGCATTGACCTGCCCGCAGAGACGCGATCGGTGTTCCCGACGGATCCGGCGAAGGAGTATTACGACCGACTCTTCGGTCCGCGCGGCTGGACCACGGGCGTGACGTTGAACCTCGCCATCGGCCAGGGCGAGAACTCGCAGACGGTGGCGAATATGGCACGCTTCTACACGGCGCTCGCGACCGACGGCGAAGCGTCACGGCCAGAGGTGGTGCGCGGCGAGTCAGAGCGGACGCGCATGTTCAATATTTCGCCGCAGCAACTCGAGGCGTTGAAGGATGCGATGGCGGGCGTGATATCACGAGGCACGGCTGCTGCGTCGCAGCTCGAAGGCATCGCGATTGCTGGAAAAACTGGCACGGCACAGAACGCGCAGGATCAGGTAAATGATCACGCCTGGTTTGTCGGCTACGCGCCGGCTGAGAATCCGACAATCGTGGTTGCGCTGATGCTCGAGTTTGGAGGCAGCGGTGCGCGCGCCGCGCGGATGGCGTCGCGCATCTTTGAATTCCACCTGAAGCAGCGCACGGTGTTCCAGTCGACGACGGAGGACCCGTGAGACAGCAACTGGTCCCCACCGAGTGGCCGCTCGTCGCGCTCGCGTTGTTGCTCACGTCGATCGGCACGATGCTCGTGTACTCTGCCGGCCAGACCGATGTGCCCAACTTTGTTGAGCATCTCTGGAAGACGCAGCTGGTGTGGGCGCTGCTCGGCTTGATGATGGCGTTTGTTGTCACGCGCACATCGGTGCGGTTTCTCGAGTGGGCTGCGCTGCCGATCTACTTGGGCGCAACGCTGCTGCTCGTGGTGCTGATCTTCATTGGGCAGGGTGCTGGTACCGCGGCGAGCACGAAGAGCTGGCTCGCGATCGGCGGTGTGCGGCTGGGTCAGCCGTCGGAGCTCGCGAAGATTGCCGTGGTGTTGATGTTGGCGCGTGTGCTCTCAAGCGAGCGAATGGCGGCGGCGCGCTTGTTTGATTTGTGGCGGCCCGCACTCATCGTCGGCGTGCCGTGGTTGCTGATTATGGCGCAGCCGGACTTGGGCACCGGCCTCGTGTTCATCGGCATCTTCTTTGCGATGCTGTTTTGGAGTGGCGTGTCGTGGCCGCTGCTCGTGATGGCCGCGAGCCCGGGAATCTCGCTCGTGTTGGCGTTTGGTCCCGGGGTGTGGGGCGCGTGGTTCATTCTGCTCTGCGCGCTGATCGCGTGGAAGCGTCCAACATGGATTGAGAGCACTGTGCTCGTTCTTTCGAACGTTGCGATGGGTGTCGTCGCGCCCATTTTGTGGGACAAGCTCAATCCGTATCAGCAGCGGCGCTTGTTGGTGTTTCTTGATCCATCGAGTGATCCGCGCGCGTCGGGATACCATCTCATTCAGTCTCAAGTCGCGATTGGATCTGGCGGATTCTTCGGCAAAGGCTTTACTGATGGTTCGCAAAAGCGCCTCGCGTTTCTACCGGAACAAGAGACGGACTTCATCTTCTCTGTGTTGGGTGAGGAGTTTGGCTTCTTTGGTGTCGCCATCGCGCTTTCACTGTTTTGCGTGCTCCTGCTGCGCACCACGCGCATCGCCGCGCGGTCGGGAAATCCGTTTGCCTCGCTGGTCGCCTTTGGGCTCACCGCGGCCATCTTCGTTCACATCATCGTGAATGTCGGGATGACTATCGGCCTGATGCCGATTACGGGTATCCCGCTGCCGTTCTTCTCCTATGGCGGATCCTTTATGCTCACCTGCTGGCTGAGCATCGGCATCCTGACACTGATCTCGGCGGAAGGACGCGGAAGAGCCGATGGACTGGTGATATAGGTCACGGGTCGCCACTTTTCTGACTATGGCTTGGTTCCGCAAAGACAAGAAGCTCCGCCCCCCTCGCCCGCAGCGCCTGGAGATTCCGCCAGACGCGTGGGAGAAGTGTGAGTCGTGTGGGCATACGGACATCCGCGAGAAGTTCATCCGCAATCACAACGTGTGCCCGAGCTGCGATCATCATCGCCGCATTCGCGCGCACGAGTATGCGGCATTGCTCCTCGACGAAGGGTCGCTGGATGAAAAGGACGTGGGACTCGCCAGCGTCGATCCGCTGGAGTTTCCTGAGTACAAGGCACGCCTCAAGAAGGCCCTCGAGAAAGCCGGCGACCACGACGCGATTCTCACTGTCGGTGGCAAGATGGACGACATGCCTGTGAATCTCGGCGTGATGGACTTTGCGTTCATGGGCGGCTCGATGGGCTCTGTGGTGGGCGAGAAAATCGCACGCCTCGGACAGCGCTCACTCGAGCGGAAGTGGCCGCTGATTCTGATCTCGGCATCGGGTGGCGCGCGCATGCAGGAAGGCGTGCTCTCGCTCATGCAGATGGCGAAGACGTCCGCGATGCTCGCGCAGTTGGCGGAGCGTCGCATTCCATATGTATCCATTCTGACGAATCCCACGACGGGCGGCGTGAGCGCGAGCTACGCGATGCTCGGTGACGCGATTATCGCAGAGCCCGGCGCAGTCATTGGTTTCGCCGGTCCGCGCGTCATCAAGCAGACGCTCGGCCAAGACTTGCCCGAAGGATTCCAGACGGCGGAGTTCCTGCTCACGCACGGCATGGTGGATCGCGTCGTGCACCGGCATCAGCTCAAGCGCGTGGTGGGCACGCTGCTGCGTCATATGAGTGGCAAGCCCGCGGCGTCGGGGTGGACGGCTTCCTGAACGACGGCGCCTACCGCGCCGCGCTCGATGCGCTGTTCGCGCGGACTACCGGGCAGTGGAAGCTGGGGCTCGAGCGAGTCACCGCCTTTCTCGGGGAGATGGGCGATCCGCACAAGCAGCTCAA
>JAYUWY010000485.1:0-2561 GCA_043753285.1 Gemmatimonas sp.
GTGACGAGCACCTTCTCGACGGTGAGATCCTTGATCTTCATGCCGAGGATGGCCGTCGCCTTTTCCTTCGCGTCAGCGGGAGTCTTGCAGAACTTCACGCCGCCGGCCTTACCGCGGCCGCCAGCGTGCACCTGCGCCTTCACCATCACCGCAGTCCCGTACTTCTTCGCGATCGCCTCGGCGTCCGCCGGGGTCGTGGCGATTTCGCCGGGCGGAATTGGCACACCGTAGCCACGAAGGATTTCCTTCGCCTGGTACTCGTGAATATTCACACGTACTCCGTGTTGGTTGCGAGTTCGAACAGCCTCGAAAAATACTCAGAGACGACGCCGAACGGCACCGTCACTGAACGAAAAATCAGGGACGTTGGAGCAGTCTGCCGAGCGCGGCCCACGCGTCGCCGTAGGCGCGCCAATCACCGGCTCGAAGCGCAGCCTGCATGGCGTCGTAGATGCGCGCGACGCGCTCTCTAAAGGCATCGCCATCGAGCCGCGTCGCCGGTGACCGCTCTCCCAGCGCCTCAGCCAGCGTGTGCGCGGCTACCGTGCTGTCGTTGCGGCTCACCACGACGCCCGCGAGGCGCGGCGAGCCGTCCCGCGGCCAGTCGTAGTAGCTCTGCACCCACGTGGCGCCGTCGCTCGTGGGAATGGCCTGCACACGGCCGCGCCGTGCATTGGGCAGTGAGCGGCCAAATCCGGCTTGGTCGGCCGCGCTCTGCAACGTCTCCAGCACGGTCGTCCAACGCGGCCCTGCGTCGGCCACGAATTCGGTACGGCGCTCGCTGCCGCCGCGGGCCACGAGAATGCCGAGCGTGCGCCCTGCCCACGGAATGTCTACGGGCAGCGCCCAGCCGAGTGTGCCGAGCGTGTCGAGCTGGAAGAAGCTCGGCGGGCCTTCGGCGAGATCTGCATCTGCGTCGTCGGGGCGCGTGAGGCGACGCGGGCCCAACGTGTCGCCCTGGAAGCCCACATGCGCGAGCGCAGAGCCCTGCACGACCATCCAGTCCACCGCGGGCGGACGCTCTGCACGAATCCATTCGGGCGCGGCCGCGAGCGGCGTAAACGTGGTTCCCGCACGCGCCATCCAGCCGCGCATGATTGGATCCGGCGATTCCGTGGGGATGATGATGACCTGCCCCGTTTGCGCCTGTACCACGGCGGTGGCGGCGTGCTTTGCGTAGCGCACAGCGCGTCCGTTCATCGCCACGTCTTCGCTGAGCGGATAGCGATCGGCAGTAACGAAGAGCTCGAGGAACCAGTAGAGCGAGTCGCCGCGCACATAGGGCACGAGCGTTGGTCCTGCTTCAAGAAACGGAACGAGTGCGTGAATGCGATCGCGCACATCGCGATGACTCATCAAGCGCGGACGCGGCCCGGGTACGTCGCGCACGAGGAGTCGCGGATCTTGCTGGGCCCACGACAGCGCGATGCGTTGCGTGGTGGTCTCAAATGGCGGTGCGGCAAGATCACCGCGCACATCTGCAGTGAATACCGCGCGTTGCGCGCCCGGATGTACGAGCACGCCAGCGAGTCTCCCGTCGCCGACTGACGGCGAGTGAAACGGGCGACCGGCTTCGTCGGCACTCGCGGCGACATACGGTACTGCACCCCATGTCTCCATATCGGCTTTTGCAATACGTGGACGCTCGATAGCAATGCCTTCGAGCCCTTCTGCACGCGTGGCCCATGCAAAGGCTACGGAGGTATCGCGCTGCGCACTGGCCGATGTAATGGACTGCAGTGCGGCGGGATCCCATGCACTTACGGAGCGACTCAACCGTGTCGCGGGAACCGCTGAAGGCTGAGCGACATCGCGAAGGATTTCGTCGACGCTAAACGCACGGCGCGTGAACAACGCGGACGTGCTACGATACGGTCGCTCCATTGCGCGAGACTCTGCCGCAGGCAGTGGACGCTTGGCGATTGCCGGTAGCACCGCAGTCGCCACAGGACCGATCACAATCAGCGCCGTGAGGAGCGACACGACACTACGCAAATGGCTGCGCCAACCGACAATCACGAGGACGACGGCCATGGGAATCGTCGCGAACGCGGCGAATGCGCGATACGGCAGCGCGATGCGATGGTCAAACGCGCCGAATACGCCGTCAGTCGTCGCGTCGAGCCACACGCCGGTGCCGGGGCTCAGTCGCTCAAAGCGATCGAGATTCCATCCCCAGCCAATGAGGACGACGACGATTCCACCAAACACCGCCAAGTGTCGACGCGCCCACACCGACAGGTACAGCCCCTGCGCGGACCACCGCACGCTCGGCGTGGCCGCGTACAGCGCCATCACGAGTGCGGCAACCCCCAGCGTGAGCGACATCGCGCGCGCCTGCAGACTGCGCTCCCACGGCAACCACGTGAGATAGAAGCCGAGGTCGCGCTTGAGATACGGATCGATCTCGGTGAACGAGACCGCGTCCCATGCAGAGGCGGCGATCGTCCACTCTTGCGGCAGCACTGTGAAGAAGATGCCGACGGCGAGCGCGATGGCTGCGGCAATCAACGTGAGTCGCCGCGTGGGGACTTCTTCGGCGATCTCAAGACCGCCCAGCT
>JAYUWY010000486.1:0-2557 GCA_043753285.1 Gemmatimonas sp.
TGGATGCGCCTCGCGACGTGGCCGGTGGGCAGTGTGCAGGGTACACGCCGCGCGGCGCTGTGGGACGCGCTCACGCGCAGCGTGGAGCCCATTGCGCAGGTGTTTGGTGAAGTCCCGTGGCCCCACTACACCGTGCTGCAGGTTGCGCACGACGAGGTGAGTGGCATGTCTGCGCTCGAGCACGCGCAGAGCGAGCTCGCGGTGGTCGGCACTGCGTTTCTCGACGAACCCATCACGCTGAGCGTGCACGTGCACGAGTTGGTGCACGCGTGGAACGTAAAGCGCCTGCGCCCCGCAGATCTCACGCCGTATCGCTACGACGTGGCGCAGCCCACGCCATGGCTGTGGATGAGCGAAGGCGTTACCGACTACTACGGTGACATCGCGCGCGTGCGCAGCGGACTCATTGACGAAGCCACGTTTCTCAATGAGACACTCGGAAAAATCGAAGGTGTTGCCGATCGCCCAGCGACATCGCTCGAAGACGCGTCACTCCAAGCCTGGCTCGGCATGCGCGACGGTACCGGTGATTTGTACTACGACAAAGGCTCGCTCGCCGGCCTCGCACTCGACATTCTCATTCGCGATGCGTCCGACAACGCGCGATCACTCGATCACGTCATGCGCGAGCTCTATGCCAACACCTGGCTCAAAGGCCGCGGCTTTACACACGACGATTTTTGGAATGCTGTCGCGCGCGCAACGCGCGGACGCTCGTGGGGCGAGTTTGAACGCAGCTACATCGACGGCCGCGAGCCGTATCCGTGGGCGCAGTGGCTCACGCGCGCGGGCTGGCGATTTGTGGAAGACAGCATCAGCGAGCCGCGGCTTGGCGTCTTGATGCGGGGACATCCCGACGGCGTGCTGGTCGCCGGACTTGATCCCGACGGCATGGCTGCGCGAGCCGGAGTCGAGCTCGGTGATGTGCTCGTCGAGATTGGCGGGACGTCGACCCTGGATCCCAACTTCGGAAGACTCTGGCGCGATGTGTGGGGCAATCGTCCGGGAGCGACGTTGCCGCTGCTGGTGCTTCGCGGCGAGGAACGGAAACGCCTCTCAGCGCGCGTCGAGCTCGATCGGCGTGTAGAGCGCCGCATCGAGCCCGATCCTGCTGCGTCCAACAAAGCCCGGCGCATTCGCACCGGGATTCTTCAGGGCATACCGCGCCCGTAGTTCGTTCAGTGACCGCCCGTGCGCATGCGACGCACGCGTTCAGTCAACGCGGTGTCGCGCGCAGCACGTGGCATCTGCATCAAACGCTCAACTTCATCGGCCTCGCGCGGCACGAGTGATGACGGACGCTCCACGCCATTGGCCGTGACGAGGTAGTCGTCTTCAATGCGCACGCCAATTCCCTTGTAGCGCGCAAACGCCGCCGCCGTGCGAGCGATGTACGCCGCGTTGTCCGGCGTGCGCGGCAAAATCTCCGGCAACGTCGCGCGCACGTAGATGCCCGGCTCAATCGTGAACGCGCTGCCAACCGCGATGATGCCTGTTTCGTAGTACTGCTCCGGATCGTGCACATCGAGGCCGATGCCGTGGCCGAGTCCGTGCATGTAGAAGAGCGTCAGCTGCGAGCAACGACGAGGACGCGCTGTGGAGCCGCAGTCGTACGTCGCGGTGGGGCTGTCAATAAGACCGATGCGCGTGAGGCCGCGTGCGAGCTCGGCGGTCGAAGCCGCTGTCATCAACGCAGCGCGCGATCCCACGGCAACCGTTGCTTCCGCCGCCTTCTGCGCGGCGAGTACGATGTCATAGATGTCGCGCTGCGCCGGTGTGAAGCGTCCGCTCACCGGAATCGTGCGCGTGATGTCGGCCGAGTAGCCATCGAACTTCGTGGCCATGTCCATCACGATGACTTCACCAGCCTGCGCAACGCGATTGTTAGCGCCGTAGTGCAGCGTCGTCGCGTTGGGGCCTGAGCCGACGATGGAGTTATAACCCGGCACGTCGCCGGACTCGCGCATCCACAGTCCTTCGGCCGCGGACTGCAATTCCCACTCGCCAATACCAGGCTGCGCGAGCGCGAACGCCGCGAGATGTCCGCGCGCAGAAATTTCCGTCGCAATGCGCAAACGCTCGAGCTCGGCGGCGCTCTTGATGCCGCGCAGCGTGGCGACGGCAGCGTTGCCGTCGGTGATGCGGGCTTCCGGGAACTTCGCCTTCAGTGCGGCGACATACTGCGCGTGCGCAGAGACGGACGTCGGGCCGCCGCCGAAATCGCCCATCACATACAACGGTGTCTTGGCTGCGAGAACTACGTCCACTGCCGCACTCATTTGCGAGACGTCGGCGCCGTCAATTCCAAGCGCGGCGCGCGCACCATCTACGCCGACACGCGCTCCCGTCCACACTTCTTGTGCGGGATTGCGCGGATTCACAAACAACGTCGACGTCACCGCGCCATTTGCACGCGTGATCAAGAGCGCCGCATCGGGCTCCAGAAAACCGGTGAGATACAAGAACGGCCGCGACTGCCCCCACGGCAGATAGTCGAGCGCTGGCTCCGGCGCCGCGAGCACCAGAATGGCCCCGTCGCTCAAGCGCGCCGTCAGGG
>JAYUWY010000487.1:0-5030 GCA_043753285.1 Gemmatimonas sp.
TTCATCGAGGCGTACGCGATGTTGATCGTCGCGCCGGAGGCCGGCGTGAAGTTCAGATCTCGCGCATCGGCGGCGTAGACACGCGTGCGGTTGTGATGCGCCGTTTGCAGCTCGGAGAGGCGGGCAAGATCTGCCTTGACCGCCTCAGCGACCTGGGCCTTTTCGCCGGTGAGCGCAGGACGCTGCGCCGCAGCCGGCCCGGCCAGGATGGCGAGGGCAGAAAGGGAGTATAAAAATCGTGACACGTACGGAACCATCAAGGAGGGTCTCCAGAGGGGCGCGAACGTGGGGTAATCTGCCGTCCCACAGACACTTCCGCAACGCTAAAGACCCTCTATTTGCGAGGGAAAACCCTCTTCGAAGCGCCTCGGTTCGTTCAGGGACGCGTCGCGGGTGCCGCCATCGCGGGGCAGTTGGGTGCGGCCGGCGGGTTATCAGCCCCGTAACGGCCCTCCACGAGATGCACTTCGCCGTGGATCATCACGAGCGTGTAGAGGCCGTTGTACTGATGGTCACACAAGTCGGCGCGGCGCGGTCCGCCGAGCGCAGCGATGTACTGCATGATGGTGTTCGAGTGGCCGACGACGACGATGGTCTTGCCGTGATGCTTCCGCACGGCGGCGACCATCGCTTCGATGTGCGTCGCGCCCGGCGTGAGCGGAATAACCTCTGGCGTGATGCCAAAATGCGTAGCAACGGGGAGCGCGGTGTCGCGCGTGCGCGTGAGCGGCGTATGCAACACCACTTGCACCTTGGCGTCCTTTACAGCCTCGACGAGGGCCAACGCGCGTTGTCTTCCTGCGGGCGTGAGTTCAGGATTTCCAGCCGGCTCAGTGCCGCGCTCACCGTGGCGCACGAAAATGACAATCGTCGGCTCCTGGTGCGGTGCCGCGGCGCCAGGCGCGTGATGCGCCGAATCGTGTTGCTGCGCGCTGAGCGCTGCTGGTATCACGAGCGCGAGAAGAACGCGAAAGAGAGTGCGCATTGAAAAATCAGGTCGGGGTGAGAGTGCCACGAAATACGAAATACACTGCGCCGACGAACATTCCGTCACCAGAACGCTAGGCGCGGCGACGCACCCTCGCCAGCAACGCGGGCAACACGAGCATCGCGCCCACGGTGCCTGCGACCGTGCCGCCGGCCGTCGCGAGGGCGATGGCGCCAAACAGCGTGCTCGCGCTCGTGCCCACCGCCAGCGGAATGAGCGACGCGATAGTCGTGAGCGTGACCATCACGATCATTCCCGAGCGATCGAGCGCGGCGCGCAATACTTGCCCGCCGGTGAGCCGTCCACTGCTGCCGCGCCGACGCTCAAGTGCGGCATCGACGAGCAGAATGCTCTGATTCACCGCGAGCCCAATCACGAGAATCACGCCCACCGCGGCTTCGCGAGTGAACGCAGCGTCAGCACCCCAAAACGCCGCGACCACACCCGCCAACGCGATGGGCAGCGACAAGAACACCATCGCCGAGCCCCACACCGAGTCAAACACCATGGCGACGGAGAGAATAACGAGAATCACGCCGATGGCGAACACGAGCCACAATCCCTTCTGGCTGGTGTCTTCCTGTTGCTGAAACAGCGCCGCATCTTGCACCGTGAATCCCGGCGGCACGCTGATGCTCTTCATGAATGCTTCGTGCGTGCGCTGCGCCAAACGGTTCGGACCGCGGAACTCGTACGCGACGACGCGCAGGTACTGCTGATCTTCGCGCGTGACGGTGGCGAGTTGTTCGCGCTCATCCACTTGCGAGAGATCCGCGATGCGCGCTGGCGTGCCCGTGGTCGTGGGCACGAGCGCGCTGCGCAGTTGGTCGAGCGTGCGTTCGCGCGCGCCGGCGACTTTTACAGTGACGGGAATTTCTTCGCCGCCAATTTCCAGTCGCTGGCCGCCCACCGGGCCATTCACTTCGCGACCCACGGCCTGCGTGAACGCAGCCGCGGACACTCCGTACCGTGCAAGCGCGTTGCGATCCGGATCAAGCGTCACAGCGAACGCTTTGTCTCCACCGAAGAAACTGCCGCTCGTCACCTGTGCGTTGCGCACGCGCGTAATGCGCTCAATGCGCGAGCGAATATCTTCGGCGAGCTCTTCCACGGCGGCATACGAATAGCCCAACACGCGAATGCGGAAGTTGGAGCTCGAGCCCATACCGCCGCCCGAGCTGAACGCGGGACCCTGGCCTGCAACGAAGATGCTCGCACCGCCGACGTATACCGCGCGCGCCGTGAGTGCTTCCTGCACCTCGAGCGGAATCGCAGTGAGTTCTGCCGTCGGCGTGAACGAAACCGTCATACCCGCGCCGAAGATGCCAAAGCTCTCGGCAAGCACTTCTTCGATGCCGTCGCGACCGACCACGACTGCTTCCATCTCACGCATCGCAGCGTCGAGTCCCGCGGGGTCGGAGCCGCGCGGGAACGAAATGTTCACGCGCACGCTGTTGCGCTGCGTGCCGAAGCCGCTGAAAGAGAAACGCGGAATCTTGTTCACGAATACCCAGCCAAGCCCCGCAATCGCGAGCGTGGTGACGCCGATGGTCACCCAACGCCAACGCAGCGTTTTCTTGACCATCCAGCCGTACGCGCGGTTGGCGCGCGGCCAGTGTGTTTCCTTTAGTCCGTGGCCCGCTGCGAGCGCGGGAATCATCACGAGCGCAGAAATCACCGAGCAGAACAGTGCGAGCGAGAACGCTGCCGCAAACGGGAAGAACGCCGCGCGCGCGTTGCCCTGGAGATACAAGAACGGGAATAGCACGACCGCAGTCGTCAGCGTGGAACCTACGACCGCTGGAATCATTCGCTGCGCCACCGCAGCGCGTCCTTCCATTGTGTCGGGAGATCCGCGCAAGCGCTCCACGACAATCAGACCGTTCTGCACGAGCACACCAATGCCCATTCCGAGGCCGGCGAGCGTCAGCATATTCGCGGGAATCTCCAACAAGAACAGCCCGAGCGCTGTGCCCGCGATTGCAATGGCCGCGCTGCCCATCACCAACACGACCGCTTTCCAATTGCGCAGCGCGATAATGAGCACCAGCGCGACCGCCGCGAAGGCAATCAAGCCGCGCCACATCAAGTCTTTCAGTTGGCGGTCAAGCTCCACGGACTCGTCTGCAGTAACACGCCAGCGCACACCTTGCGGCAGTTCCGCCGTCACGAGACGCATCGCCTCGCGCACGGCCTTCGCCGTCTTGATTGCGTCGGAGCCCGCTTCGCGTGTCACCGTGAGTGAGAGCGCGCTGTTGCCGTTCACGCGAAAAAACATTCCGCGCGAATCCTCTTCGGGGCGAACCTGCGCCAACTCGCCAAGTCGAAAGACGCGGCCACCGCGCCCACGAATCGGCAACTCCTCCAGTTGCTCCAGTGCTTCCGGTTGATCTCGTAGCACGACCTCGCGCTTGCTCGAACCAAAGCGTTCCGTACCGAGCGCCTCCACCACGCGCGCTTCGCGCACGGCGTTGGACAATGCCTGTGGCTCCACTCCCACTTGGCGCAGTAACTGCGGATCGTACGACACGCTCGCACCGAAGGTCGTGCCGCCCCGCACCGAGACCGCGCTCACGCCGCTGACAGCGCTGAGTCGAGGCGTGAGCACATCGGTTGCAACCCGCTGCAGTGCACCTGGGGTGTATGGACCACTGAGCAACACGCGCAGCAGTGGCGGTTCTTGAAGTTGTTCGGGCACGAGGTTGCCCACCACCGGCTGCGTCGCCCCGAGCGGAAACTCGCCGCGCAACAGCTCCAAGCGCTCAAGAATCGCTAGGCGTGTCATCTGCACATTCGCCGCGGGATCCAACTCGGCCACAATGCGCGATGAACCATCCGTGGATGTACTGCTCGTGCGTCGCACTCCTCGTACGCCCTGCACCGCCGCCTCGACGGGCGACGAGATGTACATCTCAACCAGTTCTGCAGATACGCCATTCCAGCTCGCGCCAATCTGCAGTCGCGGCAACTCAACCGTCGTGCGCGTCGCCAGCGACAGTCGTGTAAACGACACTGCGCCGCCGAGGCAGATCGCCACGGACGCCGCCCACACCACGGCCGGTCGGCTCACCGCCCAGCGAATCACGCGTCGGCGCCCTCAGCGACGAGCGCATTTACTGCTGCGCGCGCCGCGCGACGTTCCTGCCACTTCTCCAACTCCGCGTATGCAACGGGCAACAAGAAGAACGTCACCAGCTGTGCGCCAATGGCGCCGCCAATCACGGCCGCAGCAAGCGGCTGGTAGAGCGCACCGCCGCTGCCGAGTCCGAGCACCAGCGGCAACACGCCGAAGATTGTGGTCAGCGATGTCATCGTAATCGCGCGTAGTCGCTGTCGACCGCCCAGCAACACGGCATCGTGAATCGAATTGCCTTCTTCGCGGAATCGTCGAATTGCGTCGAGCTTCACGACGGCTTCGTTGTCGGCCATACCGATCATCACAACGATGCCAATCAACGACACAGCATTAATGCTCTGGCCCGTCATCCACAGCAGCACAAAGCCGCCGGCGGCCGCGAGCGGCACCGTGATGAGCACGACGAGCGGAATCGTGAACGATGCGAACTCACCGGCGAGCACGAGAAACACGAGCGCCACGGAGAGAATTGCGACGAGGCCTAACTGTTCGGTTGTGCGGCGCTGTTCAACATCTGCGCCAGTGACATTCCACGTGAGGCCAGCGGGCGGTGTCAGCTCGCTGAGCTGAGCGTTCACGTCCTCAGACGCTTTTTCCGTGCCGCCTTCTTCAATGAGGCCTTCCACAATGCTCACGGGGCGCTGATTCACGCGCACCACTTCAATCGGCGCGCGCACTTCGCGCCACGTCACGAGCTGACTGAGCGGCACGCCGTTCACCGGCGTGGCGAGTGCGACTTGAAGATCTTCGTTGGCATTGCCGGCGAATCGTACGCGAATCGGTGTGCGGCGGTCCGTCTCGCGCAGTTCGCTTGCGCCAACACCGCCGAGTCCGCCCTGCAGCGCGCGCTGTACGGTCTGCACCGAGATGCCGCGCTCGGCAAGACGCGTGCGTTCCAACTGAATT
>JAYUWY010000488.1:0-2552 GCA_043753285.1 Gemmatimonas sp.
GCAGGGCTCAAGAAGCGCGCGCCGAGCAACGTCACCTTCCTCGGCAACCTCGACCGCCAACGCGAACTCCCCGCACTGTACGCGAGCGCGGATGCCTTCGTGTTTGCCAGTATCACCGAGACGCTGGGACTCGTCGTGCTCGAAGCCATGGCTGCGGGCTTACCCGTAATTGCGACGCCAGCTGGCGGTGTGGCCGACAATCTGCGCGACGGAGAGAATGGTCTGGCGTTCGCAGCCATGGAAGCGACCGCGTGCGCGTCCGCGATGATGCGCCTTGTTGCGGATCGCGGGCTACAACAGCAGCTCCGCGAAGGAGCACGTGCTACGGCGGAGCGTCGCACGTGGAATCACGAACTGGACCGACTCGACGCGTCGTATCGCGAAGTGCTCAGCCAACCGGAATCGTAAACCGGAACGTGCTACCGTGGCCCACGGTACTCTCGGCCCACAGCCGACCGCCGTGCGCTTCCACAATGCCGCGCGCAATGGCCAGCCCCAATCCCGTGCCCCCCTTGGGCGCGTTGCGACGCACCGACCAATAGCGATCGAAGATCCGCGGTAGCTCACTCGCCGGAATTCCGGCGCCGCTGTCGCGCACAAAGATCTCAACCGCCGAGCCCGCGCGCCGCGCGCCGACCGTGACGCTGCCGCCGCGCTCGGTGAAGCGCATCGCGTTTCCGAGCAGATTCGCGAGCACCTGCACGATGCGATGCTCGTCGCCCGTGATCTCGGGCAGACCCGCGTCGCACTCCACGTGGAGAGTCACACCACGCTCGGTGGCCTCGCGGCGAAACAACTCCGCCGAGCGGTCCAAGGATGGCTTCACTGGCAACAACCGTCGCTCCACCGCCAGACGCCCGACTTCGATGGACGCGACGTCGAGCAAATCGCGAATCATGCGCTGTGTGAGCTCGGTGGAGTCCACAATGGTCGAGACGAGTTCACGCCGCTCCAAGTCGTCCAGCGGCGTCGCGTGCAACAGCGCGCGCGCGCACATGCCAATCGCCGAAATCGGATTGCGCAAATCGTGAGAGACCACGCCCAACGCGTGGTCGCGCGCAATCGTGGCTTGCTGCGCCGTTTCGTAGAGTCGCGCATTGTCGAGCGCAAACGCGGCGCGCAACGCGAGCTCGGCGGCGACTTCTTGGTCGGCGTCGGTGAACGGCCGCGGAGCGCCCACGCGCAGAATGGACAACACACCAAGCACGTGTTCACGTGCGATAAGCGGAACCAATAGTGCGGAGCCAACTCGCATGCGCCGCGCGCGCGCAAGCTCCGCTTCAGACCCGGTATGTGCCTCGAGATACTCTTCCGTCACCACGGGTATGTGTTCTGCAACTCCGTGTCGGATCACGTCCACGACGCGCGACGGCGAGTCCATGTCAATGCTCGACGCGCCGACATCGGCAAACGCGTCCGCGAGCTCGGCGTTGTCAGGCACCGACGCCACTCGCCGTAGCACCGGGCCACCCGAAAACACGTCGAGGATCGAGCCATCGCCGAGCCAACCCAGTGGCAACTGCACAATACTCTTCTCAGTCGCCGCGACCTCAAGCGTCTCGCCAAGTTTCGCCACAGCGTGTGTGAGTTGCTGCTGCATTTCTTCGCGACGGCGCTGATCCGTGACGTCGCGCAACAGCACTGTGTAGATGCGCTCTCCTGAGGAGAGCACGAGCTTCGAGATGGACGCTTCGGCCGGAAACTCCGTGCCATCGCGACGCAAACCACTCAGCACGCGACGCTCGCCCATCTGCCGCGCCTTCTCTGGCGCTCCACCGAAGCCGCGCACAAAGTGGGCGTGCCCGTTGCGATAGCGCTCCGGCAACAGCGTGCCGAGATCCTTGCCGAGCGCTTCGGATGCGGACCATCCGAAGATGCGCTCGGCACCAGAGTTATAGTGCACAATGCGCTGACGCTCATCGATGGAGATGATGGCGTCGGCGGCGATTTCCAGAATGCCCGAGAATTTTTCTTCGGAGGCGCGGAGTGCCGCTTCCACTTCCGCGCGCTTTCCGAGATCATCGTGTAAGCTGGCATAGGCAAACCACGCCAACACCACGGCGAGAATCATCAACACGATGACCAATGCCTGCGCGAGGCGAACTGCGGGGTCGTCGCTGCCGGCAGCCATCACGCGTCGCGTGGCCGCGAGCGTGACGCTCCCGACCGCGAGGAGCGAGAGCACACCCGCGCCAACGATGTAGCGCAGTTTGGTTTGCGTGGAGAACATCTCGGCGGAATATGCCCGCCGTGCACTCAGGCGTGCAACAACCCGAGCCGCAATGCGAACTGCACGTACTCGTGCCGGTGACTGAGGCCGAGCTTATCCTGGATGCGCTGCTTATAGGTGTCCACCGTCTTCGGCGAGATAAACAGCCGCTCACCAATCTCCGGTGCGGAGTAGCCCTCCGCCGTGTAGCGCAGGACGTCTCGTTCGCGATCGGTGAGCTTCTCGAACCGCGCACGATCCTCATGCATCGGATCCTTGCGCTGGTACCCCTTGGCGAGGATGCGCGCCGCTTCGGGCCGCACGTAAATCTCCCCGCGCGCCA
>JAYUWY010000489.1:0-10820 GCA_043753285.1 Gemmatimonas sp.
ACGCCATCGCCGAGAGCGGCGCGGATTGGATTGTGAACTGCGCGGGCTACACTGCGGTGGATGATGCAGAGCGGCACGTGGACGAAGCACGCGTGCTCAACGCTGATGTGCCGGCGTGGATTGGTCGTGCGGCAAAGCTTGCGGGCGCCCGCGTGCTGCACGTGAGCACGGACTATGTGTTTAGCGGTGAGAACGCGACGCCGTGGCGCGAGGCAGATCTGTGCGAGCCGCGCACTGTCTACGGCCGCACCAAGCTCGATGGCGAACAGCGATTGACGGCGAGCGGAGCAGACGCGCTCATCGTACGCACGGCGTGGTTGTACGGGAAAAGCGGGCGGAGTTTTCCGCGCACGATGTGGGAGCGCGCGCTCGCGGGCCAAGCGTCTCGCGTTGTGAATGATCAGCACGGCGCGCCAACGTTCGCAGATGACTTGGCTTCGTGGTGCTGGGGTCTCATCGCGCAGCAAGCGCATGGCGTTGTGCATGCTTCGAATACAGGCACTGCGAGCTGGTACGACGTCGCGCGGCACATCTATACGCGCGCCGGCTTGTCTGACGCGGTTACAGCGGTAACAAGCGCCGAGTATGCGGCAGCCGCGCCGCGTCCGCGCTATAGTGTGTTGGATGGCGCGCGGTTGGATTCGTTGCTGAGCGCGTCGCGTCGCTCTTGGCAAGCGGCGCTCGACGACTATCTCAATTTTCTCGCTGGAGCAGGGACGCAATGAGCGTGCGAATCGAAACGACGGACATCGCAGATCTCGTCGTCGCGCACGTGACGGCGTATGCCGATCACCGTGGGAGTTTTCGCGAGTTGTTTCGTGCGGAGCATTTTGCGGCGGCCGGTCTGCCGATTGCGATTGAGCAGATCAATCTCTCGCGCTCGTCAAAGGGCGTGGTGCGCGGTCTGCATTTTCAGTCGGAGCCAGCGATGGGTAAGGCGATGCGGGTGGTACGCGGCCGGGCGATGCTCGTTGCGGTAGACGTGCGCCACAATTCGCCGACGGTTGGCAACGCGTGGTGGCGCGTCACCAGTGCTGACGAAGACTGTTGGGTTGTGGCGCCGCCGGGGTTCGCCCGCGGACTGCAGGCACTCGAGGACGACACCGACGTGGAGTACCTCTGCACGGCGCAGTACGATCCGCGCGGCGAAGCGGGCATTCGCTGGGACGACCCCGCGCTTGGAATTCCTTGGCCGCTGCCGGCGAGCGCGGTGTCGGAAAAAGATCGTGCGGCCCCGACGCTCGCCGAATGGCTCGCGGGACCGCACGGTCGAATTTTCTCGAAGTAGCATTGCCCCTGGTGGATTCGAACCACCATTCGCCGCTTCAAAGGCGGCTGTCCTGCCGTTGGACGAAGGGGCAGCAAGCGTTTGAGCAAGCTAACGGTCGCTAGTCACACCGAGCAACCGGGGGCGCGAATCAATCGAGCAGTTTGACCTGCGCCACGGAGGTGCAGGTGCGCGTTTGCACGATGCGCGTACCGGCCGGAAACTCCGGCTCGGCCACCCGTCGATCAAAAATGCCGAAGCTTGTGGAGCCTGAGCCGCTCATGCGGGCAATGCGCGCGCCGGCGGCTTGTAGCTTCTGCACGCAGTCGCCGATTTGAGGATGGCGCGCAATCACGACGTCTTCCAAGTCATTCACCGCAAGCGCGGCGACCTTCTCCCAGCGGTCGAGATGATCGAGCGAGAGCGGCGCCGGTGCGCGCTCGGCGCGGCCTGCATTCGCCGCAGCGTACCAACCGAAGGCGGCCTTGGTCTCGACGCCAAAATCGGGGAGCGCGAGTAGCACATCGCGTGCAGGCAGCGCGCGCAGTTCGAGCAACCGCTCGCCGCGGCCCCAACCCAATGCGAATGCCGCATCAAGTGTGAGAAACGGCACGTCCGCGCCGAGTTTGCGCGCGACGGTGAGTAGTTCATCGAGCGCGAGCGGCTTTGGTGCAATTGCATTCAGCGCGCGTAGCACCGCACCAGCGTCAGCGCTGCCGCCGCCCAGTCCACCGCCGGTAGGAATGCGCTTCTCAATCTGAATGCTGAAGCCCGAGTTCCACTGCGCGGCGTCCATAAACGCCACGGCGGCGCGATGCGCGAGATTCTGTTCCGCGGGCAGATCAAGCCCGGGGCAGGTGAGCTCGCGCAACTGTGTGTCGGTCGCAACGCGTACGGAATCCGCGAGATCAATGCGCAGAAACAACGACTCGAGCTGGTGATAGCCGTTGTCTTCGCGCGCCGTGACGCAGAGGCGAAGGTTGACCTTCGCCTGTGCCTCAACACTCGCCGCAGTCGCGCTCACTTGGGCTCCGATGCCGCGCGTGTGATGTCGCGAAGATTCAGATTGAGCCGCGAGAAGTACCAGGCACCCATCACCGTGATGGGCACAAACGACAGCAGATGGAATCCGATGGCCCAGCTCACTGCGCTGGCGTCGGAAATCGCATACAGGCCGAGTCCAACTTTTCCGGCGGCTTCAAACGGACCGAAGAATCCTGGCGACGAGGGCAGTGCCACGCTGATGCCAATTAATCCCTGCAAGAAGAACGCCGCAGAGACTGGTGCGTCGATGCCGATGGCCAGAAATCCAAGGTAGAACGCGAGCGCGTTGCAGATCCAATGCAGCACAGCCCACCACAGCACTTCGAGCGCGAGCTTGGGATTCTTCAAGACGCCCACGCCGCCGGCGAAGCCTTCAAGTAGCCCTCGCACCTTGGGCGCGAATTTCGGCGCAATGCGATTCATGATCGCGTCTGCAGTGCGATAGCAAAACGCTGGTGTGTACGCGAGCATCGCAACGCCGACGAACACAACGCCAAGTACGAGACCGGCGGTGGCGGCAATCTGCCACGCGGTGGCACCAAAGATCTGCGCGTCCGCGGGGAATCGCGGGTCGAGTGTGGCGAGCAACATCATCGCGAGGATGATGACGCCATCAAACAAGCGATCTACCGCGAGCGATGCGAGCGCGCTCGAGAAGCGCACGTCAGGACGTTCGCGCGAGAGCGCAAAGGCGCGGGCGAGTTCACCCGCGCGCGCGGGTACAACGTTGTTCACCATCATGCCGATGGCGGTTGCGCGCCACAGCGGACCATACGGAATGCGACCGACGGCCGGCGCGAGCAATGCCTGCCAACGACGCGCGCGCAGCGGGAAAATCGCGGTGGCCGTTGCGGTGCAAAGAATCCACAGTGTGATGCTCGACTGCGACAAAACCGCCCAGACGTCGCGGATGTTCACATCGCTCAGCGTGTACCACAGCAACGCGATGCTGAGCGCAATCCCAAGGACCGCGCGCCAATCGAGGCGCACTCGAACTACTCGGCTGCTGCGAGTTGCAGCAAGTCGTAGAGCTCGCCGAGCGTTGCTGGGTCAGGAATCGTGCCTGACTGACGCAGCGCATCGCCGATGACGAGCGCACGCGCGAGTGCATCCTTGCCGCGGAACAGCAAATCTTCCACGGGGATCACGTCGTCTTCTTCGCCCACGAGCGGCGCGGCGAAGGTGTTGTTGTCCAGCGGCGAGAGGCCGGAGAGACTTTGCGCGAGCAGCGACTTGAGTGCGGCGCCAGACGGCGCACCGGCGCTCTTCGCGAATACAGGCGTTGGCGCGGGAGCAGCAACTTTCGGTGCCGCCGGAGCTCCGAGCGGCGTGAGTGTGCGCGTCAGCATCTCGCTCAGCGTGACGAACTGCGGTGCCATTGCATCGGGCGCACTTTCCTGCGCGGAGAGCAGCATCGCACCGCGGTCCAACACGTCGAGCGCCGTGGGGTCGAGCGTTGCCGCACCGCGTTCCGCGGCGAGAAACAAGTTGGCAATCTCCAGCGCACCAAAGCTCTGCGCGGCGCGTGCGAGTCCGCGCACCGCGTTGCGGAGCTCGCGGCTCAGGCGATCGCGTGTGGCAGCATCAGCTGCGGTGCGGCCATCGTGCACCAAGCGGCGCAGGTGTTCGGCCTGCGAAACAACTTCCAAACGAAACCGATGTGCGGCAGTCGTCGGCGGATTCGCCGCGGCCTGCACGGAGTCTTGGCCTGCGGCCAACAACTGAGCGATCGGCACCACGTCATCACCGTCGCCACCATTGCCGCTGAGCGACGACGACGCGAGTGTGAACTCCTGCAGCGCGGGCGAGTCCGTGGGCGGCATGTTGCCGAGTCGCACAGCATCGCCACCTTCGAGTAGCACGCGTGCGGCAGTGCGGAACAAGCGACGACGGTCCGCGGTGGCGACGTCGTGGCCGAGTTCAATCGGCTTCGCTGCAGCATCGACGGCATCGACCACTTCGCCAAGCGGCGGCAAATCTTTGAGCGCCGCAACGCCGCGAAGCGCGCGCACCGCATCCATCACCTTTGCCAAGGTCTCGGGACCGCCGGGGTTCTCGGCGTACGCGAGCAATGCCGCCGCTGCGTCGGCTGTGGTGGTCGCGAGGTAATCGGTCGCGGAGCGCGGTGCCGCGCTGGCGCGCACGGGCGCGATTGAATCGATCTCGGCGACTCGCGCAGCAACCCGCTGGTCTTCGGCCGCGCCCCACTTACGGACGGCGCGAATCAGAATCTTGGCGTCGTCAATCGTGCTGATGGCCACGGCGCGTGAGGCGGGAGTCCAAGCGAGCGAGCCCTCGCGCAGGTTGCGAGCGAAGCGTTCGAGCGCTGTGGCGAGTGTCGCAACGCCGCCGACTTTTGCCATCGTGGCACTGCCGCGCAACGCGCGCACCACGCGGCCAAAATCATTGGCGTCGGGGGGCGTCGTGGTCGCGCGCGAAACGAGGCCGTCGAGTTGTTCGACGTACTCGCTGGCTTCGAGGGTAAAAAAGTCGAGCAACCCGCCGGTCATCGCATCTCCGTGGAGTGGCGAGTAAGGTGCGCGATGGAAGGGGGTTGGGTCAACGGGGCCGCGCGACTTCCATCGCGGCTTTCATGGCCCGAACCGCGGCGTCGAGGCCCACAAAGACGGCGTGGCTGACGATGGCGTGGCCAATATTCAGCTCTTCGCACTCCGGAATGGCGGCCACCGGGCCGACGTTTTCGAGAGTGAGGCCGTGGCCCGCGTGGACGGCGAGGCCGAGGGCAGCGGCTTCGGTAGATGCGGCCTGGAGCGCCGCCAAATGGAGCGGGTGCTGCGGTTCGTGGCAGTAGCGACCGGTGTGCAACTCAATGGCCGGCACGCCGAGCGCGGCGGCGCGCGAAATCTGCCGGAGGTCCGGATCAATGAAGAGCGATGTGCGAATTCCGGCAACTTTGAGCGCGGTGATGGTCGCTTCGAGGCGTGGCGGATCGAAGAAGAGGTCGAGTCCGCCTTCGGTCGTGATTTCGGCGCGGCGCTCGGGCACGAGCGTCACCTGATGAGGCTTCAAGCGCAGCGCGATGCTCGTCATTTCGGACGTGGCGGCCATCTCGAGATTTAGCGGCGTGCGCACCGACGTTGCGAGCGACTCGACGTCTGCGTCTTGGATATGTCGGCGGTCTTCACGCAGATGCACCGTGATGCCGTCAGCGCCAGCGTCCTCGCACACGCGAGCCGCGGCGACGGGGTCGGGGTATGAAGCACGACGCGCCTGCCGAAGCGTGGCGACGTGGTCGATGTTGATGTAGAGCCGAGTGCGCATCATTGAAATGTCCAACCTTTCTCGAGAATCAGGAGCGGTACTGTGAGACGTCTGGGAATTGCGATGCTGGTACTGCTGTCCGTCGTGGGCTGCGGGCCGAAAATTACTCCGATGACGGGTGTAACCGGAGCAGAGTCATCGGTCGAAGCCATTGTCACGTTCCTCGGCGCCGCCCGCACCCAAGATCTACAGGCCGTGTCGGCCGTGTGGGGCAATGACGTCTCGCCGACTCGCGACCGCGTGGAACGCCAAGAACTCGAACGCCGCCTGATGATCATTGTGTGCCATCTGCGCCACGATGAATCTCGCATTGCGGCGGCGCAGTCGGCAGAGGGTGGCCGCACGTTGCATCAGGTGGAGCTCACCAAGGGGACGATTAAGGCCACCGTTCCGTTTACGACTGTGAAGAACGCGCGCAACGGCCGCTGGTACGTCGAGGACGTAGATCTGCGCACCGCTAGAGAGATCTGCAACTCCGAACAAATGACGCGTCCGGCGCAACGCCCGGAGTAGCTGAGGAGCGAATAGCGAGGGGAAAAATCGAAGGGAAGGAGCTAGGGGGAGGAAACGAGGCCACGAGGGAGAATTCACCTTCGAGGCCTCGTTTCCTCCCCCTCAAATTTCGTTCTTCGCTCTTTCCCCTCGCTCTTCGCTCCTCCCTCAATATTCTGATAGCTCGACGAGCACACCCGCAGTCGATTTCGGGTGAAGGAACGCGATCCGCTTCCCCTCCGCACCAATTCGCGGCGTTTCGTCGATAAGCTGAATGCCGTGCGCTTTGCAGCGCGCCAGCATCGCGTCGATATCGTCCACGTTAAAACAAATGTGATGTATGCCGGGGCCGCGCTTGGCAAGGAACTTCCCGATGGGGGAATCGGATTGGTCTGGCTCCAGCAGTTCCACGAGCGATTCACCGGCGACAACGGCTTTAATGCGTGCGCCGTCGGCGTCATCGAGCGGCGTCTCTGGCATGCCCAAGACGTCCCGGTAAAACGGGAGAATCGCACTCAGCGACTCGACGGCAATGCCGAGGTGGGCGATTCGGGTGCCGCGCTTCGTGGGGCTGTTCACAGGCGATGAGGTCCGGAGGGGGCGCACTTCGGATGAAACGCTACTAACATTACAACGGCGTCTGGGCACGTGGCACCAGATGCAGCACCCTTGGAGAGAACCGATGTCGAAGACGGTGGCGGTGACGGACGATACGTTCGCGAACGAGATCGAGGCGCATCAGGGTCTCGCGGTGGTGGACTTTTGGGCGACGTGGTGCGGACCGTGCCGCATGATTGCGCCGATTCTCGACCAGCTCAGCGAAGAGTTTGCGGGCCGCGTGAAGGTCACCAAGCTCGACGTGGATGCGAATCAGAAGACGGCCATGCGGTTCCAGGTGCGTTCGATTCCCACGCTGCTGTTCTTTAAGGACGGCAAGCTCGTGGATCAGGTGATTGGCGCAGTGCCGAAGCCGGCACTCGCGGCGAAGTTCGAACAGCACGCCGCGTAACCGTCGCACTCCGTTTGCCGCCGCTTCGCGACGCCATTCGGTATCCCGCCAAGCGAGTCCTGTTACAGCGGACTCGCTTGGCGTACGTGCATCTACGCAACCTGTTGACCGACGCCAAACGCGATCGCGCCGCACGCGTGTCTGGCTACGTCGCGGTGTGGATGCCCGAAGAGTTGGTCGTGCTGTTTATGGAAGAAGGCGAGGTGGTGAACGCCACGCACAGCACGGATGGCTTCAAGTTCCAGCCACTCGCGATTAGCGACGCCATTCAGCGCGTGCCCACAGCCGCTGAGTATGGCAGCATCTGTTTTCACGAGTCCACGGACGAACAACTGGACTTGATGTTCGCGACGCAGACGGGGCATCCGCTGACGCTGCCGCGCGAACTCACCTCGCATGATCCGGCAGCGCTGCTCGCGTATCTCGATGCGACGATGCACGACGGCGCGTTGGAGATTGTCGCCGATGGCTCGGTGAACTACGTGGCCGTCGCGGGTGGTAAACCGGTCCGCGGCTACTTTGTTGATCCACGCGGTGGCGACGTTTCCGCACATCTCCGTACGCTGCTCGAAGGTCGCGTGCTGGCGACACCGCCCATCATTCGTCTGTGGAGCACGCCGCCGGCACTGCCCGCCCAGGCATCGCCCGCGCTCATTCAAGCGTATCGCGAATTGATTGGCGCGCTCACAGCGAAGTTGCGCGAGAGCGGCAAGGCGTCGTCCGCCGAAATCATCGAAGGCGCGCGCCGCGCACTCGTCGCGAAGCATCCCACGCTGGAGCGCTTCTCGCCCAACGTGCCGACGATGAAGGATCCCGTGAGTGACGCACAGACGCTCACTAAGGCCATCGCTGCGTGGACGGCGGACATTCTTTGGGCGGCCTGTCCGGACGGCACGACGCCTGAAACGATGTTGCACACGCTCACCGCGTCCCGACGACACGTGTTTCAGGCCGCGGGGCTGTTTGATGCGCTGCCGTGGAAGGTGAAGTGGTAGGCGCCGAGGGCGCGCCGGGTACGCTGCACATCGTCAGCACGCCGATTGGAAATCTCGGGGACTTGTCCCCTCGTGCGGTCGAAGTCCTGCGCGCGGTGACGCTGATCTTGGCTGAAGACACGCGGCACACGCGCGGTCTGTGCGAACGATTCGACATCAAGACGCCGCTCGTGGCGTATCACGATCACAACGAAGCGGCGGCGACGCCTGGCTTTGTGGCGCGGCTTCAGCGTGGCGAATCGTTGGCACTGGTGAGCGATGCGGGCACGCCGTTGCTGTCTGATCCGGGCGCGCGATTGGTGCGCGCGGCGATTGACGCGGGTGTGGTGGTGTCGCCGGTTCCGGGGCCGTCGGCGTTGTTGGCGGCACTCGCGGGAGCGGGGCTGCCCGCTGATCGGTTCACATATTTTGGATTTTTGCCCCGCAAAGGCGGCGAGCGCGCGCGCGCGCTGGGCGAAATTGTGGCCAACAGCCACACATCGGTGCTCTACGAGGCGCCGTCGCGCGTCGCCGACACGCTGGGCGATTTGTTGGCCGCTGGCGCGGGTGACCGAGCAACCGTTGTGGCACGAGAACTGACCAAACAGTATGAAGAGTTCCGCCGCGGAACGGTGGCGGAACTGGCTGCGTATTACGCAGACCACGAACCGCGCGGGGAAATTGTGATTGTCGTTGCTGGAGCACCCGATGCGACGCCAGATGATGGCGCTCTCGCGGCGCGCGCGTTGGAACTGCGCGCCGAAGGGAAGAGTGCGCGCGACATCCAGCAAGCGTTGCTCGCCGCCGGCGCCAAGCGCAATCTCGCGTATCGCCTGGCGCACGAGGAGTGATGCGCCGGCTTGCGTTGGTTGCGTCTGCGCTCGCGCTGGTGGCGTTCACTCCGGCGCGCCCATCAGTGGCGACGTCGCGCCTCACGGTCGCGCGCTTGCAGTACGACGGCGACGATTGGTACGCGAATCCGTCGTCATTGCCGAATCTCATCAAGGCACTGCGCGCGAGAACCACGCTCAGCGTAGAGCCGCAGGAAGTGCGCCTCACGCTGCTCGATGAGCGCCTGTGGGATCATCCGTTTTTGCATCTGACCGGACACGGACAGATTCGCTTCTCGGACCGCGAAATTGAGCGGCTGCGCGAGTACTTACTGCAGGGAGGGTTCCTGCATGCGGATGACAACTACGGATTGGATGCGGCGTTTCGTCGCGAGATCGCGCGCGTGTTTCCTGATCGTGAACTCGTGGATGTTCCGCTCGATCATCCCATCTATCGAATCGTCTACGCATTTCCCGCCGGCGTCCCGAAGATTCACGAGCACGACGCGAAGGCGCCGCGCGGCATGGGCATCTTCATCGGCGACCGACTCGCGGTGTACTACACGCACGAAGCGGACCTCGGCAACGGGTGGGAAGACGTTGGCACGTACCCCGAGGATCCGCCAGAACTGCACGAGCAAGCGCTGCGCATGGGAGTGAACCTGTTCATGTACGCCGTCACCAGTGGCGTCGCACGATGAGCACCGTCGCGACGGTGCACAACGAAGTGCGGCGCCTCAGGCGTCGTGCTGCCGTCGTAGGCGCACTGTTGCCGGTGGCTGTGCTGTTGGGTGCGCTGACGTGGGCGGCGATGTGGTTGGCTGAGGGTGCGTGGCTCACGCTGCCGCGCGTGATGCCGTTGCTGGCGTGGGCGCTGGCCGTCGCGGCAGCGTTTGCGTTGGGACGATTTGTGCGCGCGCGGTTGGCGGCGCGCTCGACGATTCCTGCGGTTGCCGCAGCGATTGAACACGAGCAGGGACTGCGCCGCGGCTCATTGGTTGGATTGCTCGAAGTCGAAGGCACGAGCGTGTTCGCGGATTTTGCGACGGATCAAGTCACAGCGACGCTTGCGTCAAAGGCATCGCGGCCCGCGCCGCGCCTGCGTCGGCGCATTCAGCGTGCGGCAGTGCTCGCCGTGATTGCTGCCGTGCAGATTGGCGCGCTCGCGAGCACTTCGTACGCGCGACACTCCGATGGTTGGGCCGCGCTGCTCAGCCCGCTCGACGCCTGGCGCGGTGCATTGGTGGGTCCGCTGCGCATTGCGGATCCGCCCTCGCGCGTGATGCGTGGTGCGACGGTACCGCTTTCTATCGAAGCGCCGGGGCGTCGTGAGTTCACGCTGCGTTGGCGCGCGCGTGGTGGGGAGTGGCACGACGATGTGCTCGCGGTGGATTCCACGGGCCTCGTGCACACGACGCTTGCCGGCGCGGATGCAGATCTCACGGTGCTCGTGCTCGACGGACGCGCAGGCCGCGATTCGATTCACATCGCTGTGGTGGATCGCCCGTTTGTGGGAGATGTCGGAATTCTCGCACGATACCCGGCGTACTTGGGCCGCGGCGATGAGCGTTTGCGCGCGGATGAGCCGCTGCGCATTCCCGCTGGCACGCGACTCGACATCACGGGACGCTCGTCGTCGCCGCTGTCGGCCGCCGTGCTCGTGACCAACACGCGCGCCGCAACGCTCACTGCGAATGGCTTGCAGTTTGCGGGAACGCTCGTACCCGCGGCGTCGGACGTTTGGACGTGGCGCGTGGAAGGCGCGTCGCAACCCATCGAAGACCTGCCGCCCGCTCTAGATATAGAAGTGATTCCGGATTCGCTGCCGCGCGCGGAGATTCTTTCGCCCACGGGCGTGCGCATGGCGTCGTCCGACGAGTCGGTGTCGCTCGAATTGCTCGCGCAGGACGACTACGGACTCG
>JAYUWY010000490.1:0-5010 GCA_043753285.1 Gemmatimonas sp.
GGTGTCGATGTCTATTGATATGTACTCGGCGATGGCGCGCGGCAGTATTGCGGCCCAAGCTGGCTGCACGACAATCACGCTCTTCCCGAACTACCCCCACACGCGTTGCATTGCGGTGACGGCGGTGTCGGGAACCATCACGCGCGTCCGGATTATCATTACGCCCACCAATACGGCGCTACGACCGGATACCGTGTACGTGGATCGCGTCACAACAAATACCACTCCTCCGTTCACCTGATGCGACGTCGCGGCCTTTCACTTGTCGAAGTGCTCATTGCCATGGTGCTCCTGGGCATCGTGGGCGCCGGCATCACGCGTCTGCTCAGTTCGCAGCTGCGTTATTTCGCGCAGGGCGCCAATTCGCGTGATGCGCGCGCCGTGTCGCGCAGCGCACTCAACCTGACGCGTTCTGAATTGCGGATGGTGGAGCCCAATGGAATTCTCGCGGCGACGGCGGACTCGATCACGTTCCGCCTTCCGTATATGATGGGCCTGTATTGCGGAGTGAGTCAGGCGATGTTCGTGCCTGCGGATTCGCTGTCGATGGCGCAGGCGCAGTATGGTGGCTACGCGTACCGCGACACACTTGCCGGTGCGACGTACACCTATGTGACGGCCGGCGGCGCACTCGCTGTGGGCGCCGTGGCGACGTGCACTGGTGTCGGACTGACGGGCATCCCCTCAGGCTACGTGTATACGGTGACGCCGGCGATTGTTGGTATTCCCGTCGCGGCCCCTTTCTTCTTGTGGCAGAAGGTCACGTACAAGTTCGCCACCTCGACGCTCGTGCCGGGACGTCGCGCCCTGTGGCGGCAAGCGGGCACCGCGGCGGCAGAAGAAGTGGCGGTGCCGTTGGATACGGCCTCGCGATTCAACTTCTACACGACGACCACGACGTCTTCGACCGTGGTGCCCACGCTCAATACGATGCGCGGGATTGAGCTTTTGTTGTACGGCGAGAGCGAGCGGACTTCGCCAGGGCGGACGACGCCGGAGGAATCCCTCCAGCGCGTGTCCATCTTCTTCCGCAACGCGGTGCAGTGACAATGAAAAGGAAAATGCGTTCGACGCGCGATGGGTTTGCACTTCCGGTGGTCATCCTCGCGATGTTCCTGCTGGTGGGCGCACTCGCGTCGGGCTTCACGATGATCAGCGGTGAGCGCGCAGCGGATGACGCCGTGCTGCAGCAGCAAGCGGCGCAAGCGTTGGCGGAGTCGGGGCTGCAGCAGGCGTTTACGAATCGCGCAGGCCTCGGACTCGGCGCGCTGCCGGTGACGAGTGACTCTGCGCGCCTGACGGTGACTGGCGGCTATGTGGACGTCATCACCACGAAATTGCGTGCCGCGGTGGGCACCACCATCCCCGGCATCTATTACATCCGTGCGCGCGGTGTGCGCACGACGACCGGCGTATCTGGCGCGGGCAACGCAGTCGCCTTCGCCACAGGCTTCGCCTCGTTCAGTTCGTTGAATCTCACGGTCCAGTCATCGATGACCGGAGTGAACGGCATCAATAAGTCTGGTGCTTCTGGTACGATTTCCGGCGCCGACAACTGCTCGGCGGCAAATGGCGGCGGCAAGGCGTCATTGCCTGCTGTGGCTGTACCCGCGAATCCGGGCTACACGGGCAGCACCGCGCCACTCGAAGGCAGTCAGAAGATCGACACGATCGGCGCCACCGCGACGGAAGCTGCAGGCACGGTACCCATCGATTGGGAAGCCATCGTCTACGAGAACGCGATCGTCCCGACGTTCGACCTCCCGGCCAGCGGCGTGGGTTTCCCGACGCAGGCTTGGTTCGATGCAGACTCTACGCGGTTCCCGACCATCATCGTGCGTAACGGCCCTGACCCAGAGACGATGTTCGTCGTCGAAGGCTTCGGTCGCGGCACGCTGATTGTGTTTGGCTCGGTGTGGTTCAAGGGTAACACCGGCGGTTGGGACGGCATCGTGCTCGTGGGCGGCCGTTTGCGATCCTCCGGTGGTAACCAGATTCGTGGCGCCACGATCACCGGCCTCAACATCAAGCTCGGCTTCAACGTCGGCGAAAACGAAGTGAATGAACTGGCTGGTACCAAGAAATTCCTGTACAACTCGTGCTACGTCACGAAGTCGCTGCAGAGCTTCAGCAGCGGTGGCCTCCGCGCCTACGAAAACTCCTGGGCGAACTCGTTCCCGGGTTACTAAAGCGCTTTGAGAGTGACTCGCGAGGGCCTATCCTTCAGGAACGAAGGGTAGGCCCTCTCGATTTTTATCACTATGACCGAACCACTCCAGGCGCGCCTCGCCGAGGCGCTTGCCCCGCTCGCCAATCCGCGCACCGGCGCGTCGCTCTATCAAACTCAACAAGTGCGTGACATCGCCACCACCCGCGAGGGCAAGGTGCGCGTCACGCTGCTGCTGGGCGCACAGGATGACCCCGCCTTGGCTCGCCAGGTGCGTCAGGCGCTCGAAGGCGTCGAAGGTGTCACTTCTGTGCTCGTCGACGTGAAAGACGCCTCAGAGCCCGCTCCAGCCCCAAGTGCCAGCAAAGCGCGCTCGCTGCCCGTGATGGGTGAGCAAACCGCTCAGCGTCCTGCGGCGTCGGTGCCGCAGCCGGTCGCGTATCCGCAATTGGGCCGCATCATCGCCGTGTCGTCGGGCAAGGGAGGCGTGGGCAAGAGCACCGTCACCACAAACCTCGCCGTCGCGCTCGCCCAGCAGGGCTATCACGTGGGATTGATGGACGCCGACATCTACGGCCCCAACATTCCGCGCATGATGGGCGTGGACGCCGCGCCGCCCGTGCAGGACGACAAGATCCAGCCGCTCGTCGCGCACGGCGTGAAGATCATCTCGTTGGGTTTCTTGATTGAGCGCGATCAGCCCGCCATTTGGCGTGGGCCCATCGTGATGAAGCTCATCACGCAGTTCCTGCGCGATGTGAATTGGGGACGCCTCGACTTCTTGCTCGTGGACATGCCGCCAGGCACGGGCGACGCGCAGCTCTCGCTCGTGCAGGCCACGCAGGTGGCCGGCGCCGTGATTGTGACAACGCCGCAGGAAGTGTCGGTGGGCGATGCACTGCGCGGCGCCAAGATGTTCGAGCGCGTGGGCGTTCCGGTGCTCGGTGTCGTTGAGAACATGAGCTACTTCGAGTCGCCAGAAACGGGCAAGCCGATGGCAATCTTCGGCACCGGCGGCGGCAAGCGTCTCGCCGATGAACTCAAGGTGCCATTGCTCGGTGAAGTGCCGCTGTATCCGCCGGTTCTCGCGGGCGGCGACAATGGCTCACCGATTGTGGTGAGCGGGGCGGACTCCACGGCGGCGAAGAAGCTCGTGGAGATTGCGAACAAAGTTGTAGCCGCGCTCGGAGCAGGCGCCCCGACGGGCTGACCTGCTTAAGACTTGGTGCTCGCCTCAGGACGAGCGGGCACCGGGCGACGCGCCGCAGCGATTCCGCCAATGGGCGTAGGCGTTGCCCATCCACCAACCGCTGCTGGTGCGGGCTTCGCGGTGCGCTTGTTGGCTTGCGAGCGCGCGATAATCACCGCGCCGAGTCCAGCAGTGGCAGCGACCCACGTGATGCCAAACGCAAACGCGCGCGCGACAAACGCGATGCCGCCCGAGCTCTGCAAACCGGCCGCCAAGAACCACGGCGCGAAGAGCAGAATCGCACCAGGAACAACGGCACGCAGCAATGCGCTGCGATCATTGCCCGCAGCGCTGCGTACCATCGCGCGGCCAATGAGCAACGCCGCGGCGAGCCAGCCGAGCGAAATGAGTCCGGCAAGTGCAATCGGTGCAGCGACGAGCGCAAACGGAATCAACAGAATGCCAACCACCGTCACGGCAAGCGCGACGACAGTGAGTAGCAGCAGCGGCGCGAACGTGAGTTCCGCGGCGACGCCAACCAAGAACGACTTGGAGAAGTGCTGTTCGAGCACACTCGCCGTCGCATCCAGATTGCGGCTTGCGAGCACAAGCGCGAGGAGCGCGATAATGAGAATCATCGCGGCCCAGCCGGCAGACAGCGTGAGTGCTTCTACCGTCGTGCGCGCGACAACCGGTCGCGTTGCTGCTGCTACGGGTCGCGCACCCATCGCGCCACGCACGCGTCCGCCTTCGACGATCACGCGTCCGCGCCATGCAGCGGCCGAGCCATGCACATCGGCACCATCGCGCACAGTCACATCACCAAAGATTGCACTGACATTGCCGAGCACCGTGCCGCGCACATCAATGTCACCGCGCAGCACGACCACAGGACCACGCACGGTATCGCCAGCGTTGATCACTGCGGTCTCGTTCATCTTGTAGAAGCCGCGGAACTCCACGCCATCTTGCGTGAGTCCCAAAATGCGCAGCGCTTGATTCGTCGAGTCGTCGAGAGCGGCCGCAGAGACTTGGGCCTGCACGGACGAAACGCCCCCCAAGAGGAGGGCGGCGAGTGCGAGAAAGAGAGTGCGCATGGCGTTAGCCGCGATTAGCGCGAGCCGCCGCAGCCAGCCGGCGGAAGGAGAGCACAGCGATAATCGCTGTACCGGCAAGGGCTGCTGCTCCAGCTGCAACGGTCGTACCGTCGCCGAGCGCCCCGGCCATCGCACGCACAGCAGCACCAATGGTGCCCCACGCGCCGCGACCACCCTGCTCGAGCGCCGCGCCGGCGCTCCAGCCAAGGAGATCAGCTCGGAATGCCAGCCACAGCGCGCCACCAGAAATCGTGGTAGCGGCAATCCCTGCGCCCACAATCGCCACAGCCCGCATTCCGGTGCTCGCGGGCACGAGGCGCTTCGCAGAATCTGCGAGGGCGACGTGCCACGGCTCAATCACCTGAACGTTGGTCATGATGCGGTCGGCAAAGCCGTGCCGCGGAGCGAAGTGCGGGAGGGCGTCCAACTGCCCCACAACAGCCTGCAGTGCCGCAAGCTGCTCTCGGCAGTCGGCACAGCTGTCGACATGCGTCTTTAGCGGTGCCAGGCCAAAGCCGGCGTCGCCATCGACGAGAAGGTCGAGTTCTTGGGGAAGT
>JAYUWY010000491.1:0-5007 GCA_043753285.1 Gemmatimonas sp.
CGTTTCGATGATCGGCAGCGCGGTGAGCGAACCACCTGCGGCGAAAATCGTCTTGTTATCAATCACCTTCGGGTCAGCCGACAACTTCGCGGCGCGCTCGAGGAGGCGTGAGTGCAAATAGAACACGTCGCCCGGGAATGCTTCGCGGCCCGGCGGGCGGCGGAGAATCAGCGAGAGCTGACGATACGCTGCGGCCTGCTTCGTGAGGTCATCGTACACGGCGAGCGTTGCCTTGCCCTCGTGATACATGAAGTACTCGGCCATCGCGACGCCAGAGTATGGCGCGATGTACTGCATCGGAGCCGGGTCAGACGCAGAAGCGACGACGACGATGGTGTACTCCATCGCGCCAGCGTCCTTCAGCTTGGCGACGACGCTCGCAACGGTCGAGGCCTTCTGACCGATGGCGACGTACACGCACACGACGTCCTGGCCCTTCTGGTTGATGATCGTGTCGACGGCGATGGCCGTCTTGCCCGTGCCGCGGTCACCGATGATGAGCTCGCGCTGTCCGCGGCCGATCGGGATCATCGCGTCAATGGCCATGATGCCAGTCTGCATCGGCTCGCCAACGGGCTGGCGAACGATGATGCCAGGCGCTTCGGACTCGACCTTACGCGACATCGTCGTGTTGATCGGGCCCTGTCCGTCGATCGGGCGACCGAGCGCGTCGACGACGCGGCCGATCATTGCCGGACCAACCGGCACTTCAAGCACGCGGGCCGTGCGACGGACTTCGTCGCCTTCCTTGAGCTTGAGATAGTCGCCGAGCACGACGGCGCCGATGTTGTCTTCTTCGAGATTGAGCGCGAGGGCAGTGATGCTCTCGCCGGTCTCGGAGGACTTGATCTCGAGCATTTCGCCGGACATGGCCTTCTGGAGGCCGTAGATGCGGGCGATACCGTCCTTCACTTCGAGCAGCGAACCAACCTCTTCGACATCGAGAGTGTTGAGGTCAGCCGCCTCGATTTCGCGGAGGAGGATGTCCTTGATCTCGCCCGGGCGCAGCGCCGTCTGGGAAGCCATATCGGTCTTAGGAAAAAGAGCGTGGAGTGATCAGCGATTCTTGGTCCCGCAGGGAGTCACGATTTGTGACGCGGGGGTGTTTTTGTTGAGCTTGTGAAAATAATCACAAACGCGGGGACTTTGCAACCGGGGCCGCCCGCCGCACGATCACTATTCCGCGCATGTGCGGGTGTGGACCGCAGACGTACGGGAACTCGCCCGGCTCGCCGAACACCCGCGCGTAGCGTTGGCCGGCCGCCAGCAAGCCGCTCGACCAACTGCTGTCCTCCGCCTCGACGGTGTGCTCAAGCAGATCGCCATTGACCCAAGTCACCGAGTCGCCGACCGAGATCCAGACCGTATCGGGGCGGAACGCGACGTCACGCAGATTGACGCGGGCCATGCCTGGTTCAGTCCGGACGGCCGTCACCGGGTGCTCGCGACGAAATATCCGTGCCCACTGTGCTCCGCTTCCAAGCGGGGCGAGGAACGCGAATCCGTAGCGCGTGGTACCTGGTCCGACCACCTTGGGCCGCGAGGCTCCCTGGAGTGTGGCGGGGCCGTTGTTCGCTGCGTGGAGGAGGAATTGGTGCCGCGTCCCGGGGAGGGCTAAGGTGACGCCTGCGCTCCACACGTTCCCGAGGGCACTCGGACCAAACGCCTGACCCACATCGCCGCCAATCGCGAGATACGGCGTGAACTTGAAGACAACGCCGGCGGCTCCGGCTAGACCCGCCGCTCCTTCCCCAAACGCATTCGAGAATCCGCGCGCCTCGGCGATCCACGAAAATGGACCCGTATTCAGGCGAGTGCTCACGGCGCCATCAATGCTCCGGGCGGCGGAGTTGTAGGCGACCAAGCTGCTCACCTCAGCTCGTGCTCCCGCTGGCCCGCGCAACGATACCCACCACTGCGCTTCATTCCCGCCGAGGTGCCGCGCTGTCGCTTCACTGTTCGAGGTGAAGTCGATGCCGACTGCTACGCGGGGATGGACCGCTGTTCCCACCGTGATGAGGGGCAGGTTGAGAAGCTCATCGCCCCCAACGAGGAACTCCATCCGATGCGAGAGCACCAACGCCGGCTCCCACGGCCCCATTGTCCACGGCGATCGCGTATTTGGAGTGGCGTCGAGAAGCCGCTGCCCGTCAAGGGAAGCGGGTACGACGAGCGCCGCGCAGAGGAGCGCTAGCCACCTCCGCATCCCACCCGCCGCCCGACTCGCCCCGTGTGATTCGCTCACTGCACGGTTACGGAGCCCGTCATTCCGCCGTGCTGGGTGCAGGCGTATACGAAAGTGCCAAGCGTGGTAAACGTGCGATCCGTGCTTCCCGAGGTGTGATCGGGGATGTTGGCGGGAGCGCCTCCGGACGAGAACGTCACGTTGTGCAACGCACCGCTCGTATTAGACCACGTGACGGTCTCGTTGCGCAAGATGGACAGCGTGGGCGGATAGAACTGGTTGGATCCCATCACAATCGTGTTTCCGCCAGTAGGCGGCGGCGTGCCGGGCCCGATTGGGCCACCATCCCCGCCTCTTGGTTCGGCGCACCCGATGCTCACAGTGAGCACGACAATACCGAACAACTTGCGTGCGTCCCACATAGGCGAAGCTCCTCGATTTGCAGAAAATACTTTCTGCGTGTTGCAGGGCCAGAATGTGCGGCTGGATGCGGTGCCATACATACCCGCCGTGCGTGCTTGGACGTCACTGACCCACCTTCTCGTTCGGTCCGGACACGGGCCGCTCGAGCTAATCCCGCCCCGATCGCGAACGCCCGCGACCTTGCTTCACGAACCGATCCATCAAATCTACCGGTCGCAACCGGGCCAAGGACACGCTCTTCACTCCCACAAGTCGCTGACAGCTTGCACTTAAATGCGACGCGGAGGCGAAGCCGAGTACGCGCGCGATGTCGGGCACATCATAGCCAGGATTCTTTGCGAGTTCTGCCGCAGCGAGCACGCGCACGAGATCGATGACGCGCTTCAAGTTGGGCGCACCATCTGAAGAGAAACGGCGACTCAAGTGTTCGCGCGTGAGGCCCACGGCGCTGGCGATGGCTTCGGTGCGCACCGTGCGGCCGCCCTGCGCGACGATGTACTTCCACGCGTCTTGTTGCAGCTGATCCGTGAGGCCAATGCGCACTTCTGCACCGCGCATTGCAGTTGCGAAGCGCACGGTGAACGTGGACGCCGCAATGAGTTCGCGCGTGAGATCGTCTTCAATACCTTCGGCGATGCAGTCGGCGAACTCGAGTGCATTCACGCGCGCGAATGCGGGAATCTCTGAAGGGCGTAGTGCGCCATAACCAAAGAATGCGATGCTTGGAAAATCTCTTGCGACTGCGGCCGAGAGCCACGTCTCGTCGTTGGGCTGACCGAGATCTACGATGACCGCATCGATAAGGGACGTTTGCAGCGCAGTGGTGAGTTCCGTTGCGGTACGCACGAACAAAAGTTTGGCGCGACGTCGCGGCAATGCGCGACGCAACGACTCCTTGGTGCGCTCGCGTGCGGCGCAAACAACAACGCTCGGCGTCGCGAGCGGCCCCAGCAGTCGTTCCGGCATGTCAGCCCGCCGCCAGCAATGCTTGCGCTTGCTCAAGCACAGCGCGCGCGTTGTCGTACGAAATCATCTTCGTCGCTTGCTCGTACGTGGCCCACCTGCACGCGGTGATGCCTTCCGCCGACTGCGGCGCGGTACGCCGCTCGGTGGTTTCCATCAAGAAGAAGTGGCACACCTTGTGAATCTGTCGGCCGCGAAATCGAAACGTCCAATCGATGGTCTCAACCGGTGCGCGCAGTTCAATCGCACCGATGCCGGTTTCTTCCGCGACTTCGCGCACGGCGGCGGCAGCGGGATCTTCGCCCTGCTCGAGATGTCCCTTGGGAAAACCCCAATTGCGATACGGATCGCGAATCAGCAAGAAGAATGTGCGCGCGCCGTCGCGACGGAAGACGATGCCGCCGGCGGACACTTCTTCGCGGGGTTTCTTCTTACGCGTCACCGCCCGAAGCCAGCATTCGGCTCGAGTTCGGCGCGACCTTCGATGAACTGGCGCACGATCGGATCGGTGGACGCTTTGATTTCGTCGACAGTGCCAACCTGGCGCACGGTGCCCTCGTAGAGCATCGCGATCTTGGTGCCGACGGTGTACGCCGAGCGCATGTCATGCGTGATGACGATGCCGGTGACACCGAGTTGCTTCTGCATGCGCACCATGAGCGCGTCGATGATCGCGCTGGTGACAGGGTCGAGACCAGTGGTCGGCTCATCGTACAGCAAATACTTGGGACGCAGCGCCACCGAGCGGGCGATGCCCACGCGCTTGCGCATACCGCCGGAGAGTTCGGACGGCAGCTTCTGACTCACGTTCTCGTCGAGGTCCACCAGCTCGAGGGCCTCGAGCACGCGCTCGTGAATCTGCGCTTCGTCGAGCTCGCCCTGCTTGCGCAAGCCCATCGCGATGTTGTCGTAGATGGACAGCGAGTCAAACAGCGCGGCGAACTGAAACACATAGCCAATCTTGCCGCGCAACGCGTACAGCTCAGGACGCGAAATGGTCGCCGGATCTACGCCGTCCACCATGACGCGGCCTTCGTCGGCTTCGAGCAATCCGACGAGGTGCTTAATCGCCACCGACTTGCCGGTGCCGGAAAAGCCGATGATGACCATCGTCTCGCCTTCTTGCACTTCGAGCGAGAAGCCGCGGAGGACTTGGTTCTCACCGAAAGCTTTGTGGAGATTTTCGAAGACAATCACGTGGGGGAGACTTGAGACGTGAGACTTGAGACGTGTGAAGCCGCTCTCGTGAATATGGGGCCGTGCGCTGTCGCCCGCATCGGTGTTATGTCACAAAAGTGAAGGGGCGTCCAGGTACAGGATGCCGACGTACCCGTTGAAATCGAACGCGCGCTTGACCTGCGACAGGTCGGTCGCCGACACCAGCGACTGCTCGTAGACCAGCAGCAGCGCCACCAGCGCGACACCCGCCTGGTACA
>JAYUWY010000492.1:0-2541 GCA_043753285.1 Gemmatimonas sp.
AGACCCCGCGTTAAACACCGTCAGCGTCGGCGCAGTGGAGCCGCACGCCGCACACAAAACCAGGAGCCCGAGGAGAGCAATTCGCATAGGGGAAACTACTGGACGGAAGACTAAAGACGGAAGGTGACCGCAGTTCCCTTCCGACTTAAGTCTTCCGTCCGCACTAGCTTTAAGAATGACCTCCCTCGCCCTAGAGATCCGCGGCGTCAACAAGCGCTACGCAGCGCACGTCGCCGTACGTGATCTCTCACTCGTCGTCCCGCGCGGCACCGTGTACGGCTTGCTCGGCCCCAATGGCGCCGGCAAGACGACCACCATTCGCATGATTCTCAACGTGATTGCGCCGGACTCCGGCACAATCACCGTGCTCGGCGAGTCCAATCGCAGTGCGGCTATCCAAGACCGCGTCGGATATCTGCCCGAAGAGCGCGGCCTCTACAAAAAGATGGTCGTGCGCGACGTGCTGCGGTTTCTCGCTGAGTTGAAGGGCGTGAAGGGCAAAGACGCTGACCGCCGCATTGATGAATGGTTGGAGCGTCTCACGCTGCGCACGTCCGAGAAGGACTGGGGCAAGAGCAAGGTGGAAGAGCTCTCGCGCGGCATGCAGCAAAAGGTGCAGTTCATTGGCACGCTGCTGCACAACCCCGAGCTCGTGATTCTCGACGAACCGTTTAGCGGCCTCGATCCGATTAACTCCCAGGCGTTGAAGGACACCGTCGTGGAGCTGCGTCGTCAGGGCAAGACCGTGATTTTCTCGACGCACATGATGGACAACGCGGAGCGCTTGTGTGACTCGGTGTGCATCATCGCGCGCGGCGACAAGGTGCTCGATGGCAGCGTGACTGCAGTGCGCGCCGAGAACGCGGGCCGTACGATTGCACTCGCGCTAGAAGGCGGAGCGAATCCCGCCGTGATGCAGGTGCTAAACGATCGCAGCGTGGTGGAGCGCATGGATGATCACGGGCGCTACTTCGAGATTGAACTCGTCGAGAATGCGAATGCGCAGGAGTTCTTGCAGCGCCTCGTTGCTGCGGGCGCTGCGATTACCCGATTCGAGAAGGTGCAGCCGTCGTTGCACCAGATTTTCCTGCAACGTGTCGGTGCCTCGGGCATCGAAGAGGGGATGAGCGGACATGGCTAAGCTCTGGGCGGTCATCAAGCGTGAGTATCTCACGCGTGTGAAGACGGCGTGGTTTGTCGTCGTCACGCTGTTTGGTCCGATCTTCTTTGGCGTCATCATGGTTCTTCCCGGCTACCTCTCGGTGAAGGGCATGCGTGAGGCGCGCGTGTCCAGTCTCACGATTGTGGATGCCACGGGCGCAGGCCTTGGCGCACGAGTGTCGGAGCGCCTCGCGGTGCCGTCGCTCACGAGTGCGAGCGACGAAGGCAAGCAGACGGTGGTCACCACGGTCTCGATGGCGGAATTGCAGACTCTCGAGGATTCGTTGCTCGGCGCCGTGCAGCGCAAAGAGATCAACGGCGTGCTCGTGCTCGATTCGGCGACAACGACTACTGGGCGCGCGCGCTACTTTGGCCGCGATGCCGGATCGGTGGGCACGGTTGATGCCATCGAGACCGTGACGCGCGCCGCGCTCGTGTCTTCGCGACTTGAGAAAGCGGGACTCGACCCCGAGTCTGCCAACGAGCTCGCCGCGCTACGCGTGCGCGTCTCCGCAGAGAAGGTCACCGATGAAGGACGCGGTGGATCTGGACTCGCCGCGACGTTCTTTGGATTCGGCGTGACGTTCCTGCTCTACATGAGCATTCTGCTCTACGGCCAATCGGTGTTGCGCGGCGTGCTCGAAGAGAAGACAACGCGCGTCGCAGAAGTTGTGGTCTCCAGCGTGAGCCCCGACACGCTGCTCGCCGGCAAAGTGATTGGCGTCGGTGCCGTGGGACTCACACAAATGACCGTGTGGGTGACGAGCGGCATTCTGTTCTGGACCAAGCGTCAGCAGCTGTTTGAAGCAATGGGGATGCCGGCGTTGCCGAATCTCGTGTTCCCCCATATCGACACGCTCGTACTCGTCGCGCTGGGATTGTACTTCTTGCTCGGCTACGTCTTCTACGCGTCACTGTTCGCGGCTGTCGGCGCGATGGTGAGTTCCATCGAAGAAGCGCAGCAGGCCGCGCAGCCGGTGATGATGTTGCTCATCTCGAGCATCATCTTTGTGCAGCCGGTGATGACGAATCCCACGGGCGGGATCGCGCTGGTGATGAGCTGGTTGCCGTTCTCGGCGCCGATCATCATGCCGATGCGCATGACGGCGACTAACGTGCCGCCAATGGAGATCGTGGGCTCGCTGCTCGTGGTCGCGCTCGCTTGCGTGGTCGCCATTTGGTTCTCGGCGCGCATTTATCGCGTGGGCTTGCTGATGTACGGCAAGCGTCCGAGCATCAAGGAGCTTTGGCGTTGGGTGAAGCAGTCGTAACTGCTTCACCACGGAGGCACGAAGTACTACAAAGACTAGGGGGTCCGCGCCGAACAATCGGTGCGGACCCCCTAAAAGTAGTTGTAGTACTTCGTGCCTTCGTGGTGAA
>JAYUWY010000493.1:0-2540 GCA_043753285.1 Gemmatimonas sp.
CGCGGATTCGTGTAGAGCACCATGAAGCCTGCGGCGGCGAGATTCTGCGTTTCGTCAAACCACTGTTCGCCATACTGCGAGTGCGGGCCGCCGTGGATATAGAACACAAGCGGATACTTCTTGCCCGCTTCGTAGCCGAACGGCTTCATCAACCAGCCTTCGATCTCCACGTTGCCTACCGAGCGATACGAAAAGCGCTCAGCGTCCGACCACGCGACTTCGCGATTCAGCGCGTCGTTGAAAGAGGTGAGCTTGCGCTCGCCGCGACCATCAACGCCGGCGATGAACAGTTCAGTGGGCTGCGTGACGCTCGTGGAGATGTACGCGACCTGCGTTCCCGCCGCGTTGAACGAGAAGCCGCTCGTCTTGCGACGGCCGCTGAGCGAGGTGCGCATCTGAGCGGTGCGCGGGTTCACGAGGTGCAGCGCGCTCGCGCCGCCGATATCGGCCCACATCGCGATCTCACCAGACGGCAACCACTCGAGACCGTTGGGCTCGTACTGCCACGTCGGCGTGAGGTTCGTCGGTGCGCCACCCGCGACAGCGATCACCATCAAGCGCGCATTGGACACGCGCGTTTCGCGATGCACGAACGCAAGCTGACGGCTATCGGGCGACCACGCGAGGTTGGACTCGCCACCCATCAGTGCGGCGACTTTGCGCGGCGCGCCACCAGCGACGGGGATGATATAGATGTCTGCATCGTTGCGTGGTGCTTCGTCGCGCACGCGATCGTACGGAAGCTTGCCGAGTGAATCGTTGATGGCTTCGACCACAGAGTCAGCGCGCAGATCCACATCGGCGACGAACGCGATGAAGCGACCGTCCGGCGACACGACTGCGTTGCGATGCGAGTACGCGGTGCGCGTCACCTGTTCGCGTCGCGCGCCCGGCACCTGCGTGAAGATCTGCTGCGGACGCAGCTGCGGCGCAGTGCGCGCACCGGGCAAGAAGCCTGCTCCGTTGGCCTTGTAGCGCTCGCCCACGATGTGGCGACCGTCAAAGCGCGCGGTGTCTACCGGACGCGTAATCGCGCCAAAAGGCGGACGCGCCATCGGCTGCATGCGGCCGAATGCATCTGTGCCTGGTGCCGCCGGCGGCGTGGAATCTCCGCCCATCGGTGCGGTGAACACTGCGAACTTGCCGTCGCGCGGCCACGATCCCGTCGGCCACTGCTCGAGTTGCGTGGCTTCACCACTCGGCGCATCCATGCGAATCGCCCACGTGTTGCCCGTGCCACCGGGACGCTGCGACGAGAACAACAAGTACTTGCCATCGGGCGTGAAGCGCGGCGCGCTGCTTTCAAAACCCGGCGCGGTGTAGCGCACCGGATCGCCACCCGCTGAGGGCACCACCCACACTTCAGCGTGGCGCTTGTTCTCGCGCTCGTTCACCGTGGTGACCGTAAACGCAACGACGCGCCCGTCCGGCGACATGGCCGGCTGCGAGAGCGTCGTGAGGCGGTGCCAATCGTTGGGCTGCATGGCGCGCTGTGCGCTGAGCGCGAGCGGCGCGAAGGCGAGAGCAAGAACAGTCAGGCGAAGTGCTTTCATTACAGAAACTCGGTGAAGGGTCTGGAACTCTACGTCGCTCAGGGTGCAAATGCTGTGCGTTCGTCTGATGCTACGAAAGCATTCTCCGCAGCAGTCGCCCCGCGCGCGCCGCGGCTTCCGCGATACGCTCGGGACTGGTGATGAACGAGATGCGAAAGAATCCCTCGCCGCCCGCTCCGAGCGACGAGCCCGCCAGCGCAATCACTCCTTCTTCCTGCATCAATCGCTCGTGGAACTCGAGCGACTTAATACCTTTTGGCAGCGGCACCCACAAATACATGGATGCCTTCGGCGCCTCCACCTTGAATCCGTTGGCGTTGAACGCCGCAACCGCTGCATCGCGACGCTCCTTAAACACTTTGATGTTGCCCGGCAGCCACTCGGCGTGACTCTCGAGCGCGGCGATGCCCGCTGCCTGCACCGCCATGAACTGACCGGTGTCGAGGAAGCTCTTCGTCTTTGACAGTGCTGCGACCAGTTCGGCATTGCCGCAGGCCCAACCGCAGCGCCAGCCCGTCATGTTGTACGTCTTCGAGAGCGAGTGGAACTCAATCGCGACATCACGCGCACCGGGCACATCAAAGATGCTCGGCGCCACATAGCCGTCGAACGTCATCTCGGAGTACGCGTTGTCGAACAGCAGAATGATGCCAAGTTCCTTGCAACGCTTCACCACGCGCTCCAAGTACTCCATCGGTGCAATCGCGGCCGTGGGGTTGTTGGGATAGTTCAAAAACAACACTTTCGCACGCTTCAGAATGTCGGCGGGAATCTCGTCGAGTTCCACCAAGAAATTCGTGCGCGGCGTAATCGGATACAGATACGGCTCGGCTTCACTGAGCAGCGTGCCGCCCAAATACGCGAGGTATCCCGGATCGGGGATGATGGCGACGTCACCCTTCTGCAGCGTCGCAAAGCAGAAGTGCGCGATGCCTTCCTTGGAGCCAATGAGCGGCACGATTTCTTTGAGCGGATCAAAGCGATGTC
>JAYUWY010000494.1:0-5003 GCA_043753285.1 Gemmatimonas sp.
GGATTGCGCGAGGCCTGCGTGTTCCAGTCGAACTGGCCCGCGAAGAGTTGGTCGTGCATCTGCCAAAACTTGCCCTGCTCATTGGCGCAGTGCGCGGCGTTGTGCGCGGGCACCGAGTTGATGTGCATCTCCAGCGGCAAATCATAGAAGCGGAACGCGACCTGTCCCGTCTCCACGAGTCGCTTGATCACATCAGGTTCCGTCACGGTCGCGAAGTTTCCGCAGGCGGGGCACTCAAAGTCGGCGAACTCCATCACCTGCACGGGCGCATCGGGATTGCCCTTCAAGATTCCGCTCGCGGCCATCTTCGGCATCGTCGCGGGATCGAGCATGATCACCGGCTTCGGACGCGACATCACGTAGCCGAGCGCGGCGACACCCACGACGCCGACGACGGCGATGATTGCACCAAACGAGTTGGAACCAGACTTACGAGCCACGAGACACACTCCTCAGGGGACACAATGTGACGGGAACCCCCGCAAACTAGCCCGCTATGTGGGGTAGGAGAATGGCAGGCAGGTGATTAGGTTCCTGAGATGGGCGGAACGAACCGTCCATTCGCACCTTACACGGGACGAGATGAGCAGACAGAAGCCCCGCGGTCGCCCGACGACTGCCGCGCCGTCACCAATGGACGAAGCGCGTAACGAATTGTTCCAGCACATTATGAGCTGTGGCGTGATTGGCTCGACGCCGGAGCATCAGGGTGAGTGGTTTAACGAGACGATGAAGTATTTCTCGGAGCGTTACCACGAACTCAGCAAGCAGCAGATTTCCGACTTGCGTGTTCTCGGTGAGCGCTTCGCAGCGCCGACGGCGAAGAAGTCGACCTCGAACGACGCAGTCAGCGCCGCGTGAAGTAAACAAAGCCTCGGCATCCGCCGGGGCTTTGTTGTTTGCGGGCTATCGGTAGTTGTCCTTCCGTGCGCTTCGGCGCGCGAGACCGAGGCGCACGCCGCCGCCGAGTCCAAGTTCTAGGGCCCACACGCGTCCATGTTGTACGCGACCCTCAACACCTGCGAGCAGCATCAGCTGAGGCGCTTGGGCACCTGCCCCGGCGCCGTGGTGCGCGACGGTGACGCCAGCTCCCCCGTAGAGTCCGCGGCGGCGTTCGGCGAATGGGTCGAGATGAAAACGGACCGTGGCGTCGAGCCGGACAACGCCGCGCTGCGGGGCATCCTCGGGCGCGGCGAGACCTGCGGCGAGCATCGCTCCCACGCGCGCGTACCAGCCGGCGCGAACGTTGATTCCCAGCCCTGCGACGGCGCTGGGGACGTCGGCGGCGACGGCCTCGAGGCGGGCTTCCCACTGGGGCGACGCAGGGACCGCACGGGGATCGTCTAAGACGCCCTGCGCGTTCATGGCGAAGGGGAAAAGCAGGAGGAGCGACCAGAGCGCGCGCATGACGGAAGGTACCGTGCCCGCGCGGTGTGACACCACAGCTTGCCCCGTACGCGTTCACTGGGATAGCTTCGCAGAGTCCCCTTCCCGCTCCACCAGAGGCGTCAATGCCGGATACAGTCGCGCTACTGCGCGGCGTTGCCATCTTCCAAGATCTCGACGACGGCGAGCTTGCTCGCGTCGCCGAGGTGTGCCGCGTCAAGGAGTTCGTCTCCGGCGAGTACGTCTTTAAGGAAGGCGAAGCTGGCAGCCGCCTCTATTTGATTTTTGAGGGCGAAGTGCGCATCTCGCGCATGGTGCCCGGAAGCGGCGAAGAAGCCCTCGCGGTGCTGAAGACGGGATCGCTGTTTGGTGAGATGTCGGTGTTCGATCGCAGCGAGCGGTCCACGGATGCGATTTCCCACGGCGGCACGAAGGTGCTGACGATTTCGCGCAGCGACTTCGAGTTGTTGCTCGACTTCAATCGCGAGATTGCGTACAAGGTGCTGTGGAGCGTCACCAGGCTGCTGTCTGGGCGACTACGGGCAACGAATGACTCGCTGAGATCGTTCTTGGCGATGTCGATGTTCTAGGAAGACGTGAGACTTGAGACGTGAGACTTGAGGTGGCTTCGCTCCTCCCCCTCGTGGCCTCGTTTCCTCTCCCTCCGTTTCCTCGCCTCTCGTTCCTTCCCCTCGCTCTTCGCTCCTCACATGCGTTCTCTCCTTGTCGCCGTCGCGCTGCTGCCCTCCGCGCTTGTCGCTCAGGCCGCCAGCACCATGGGATTGCAGCGTGACCCGCGCATCGCCGCGGCGCTGACTGAAATCTCTCCCGCTCGTTTGCGCGCGCTCGATTCCGTGCTCGTCACGTTCGGCACACGCCACACGATGAGCGACACCGTGTCTTCCACGCGCGGCGTGGGTGCGGCGCGACGTTGGATTCATGCAGAGCTCCTGAAGGCGTCGCGCGATTGCGGCGGCTGCCTCAAAATCGAATACGACACGGGCACAGCCGTCATTACGCGCGCCATCGAACGGCCGACGTGGCCGGTGGTGAATGTCGTCGCGTGGCTGCCAGGGCGCGATCCGAATCGCGTGGTGGTCATTGGTGGACACTTCGATTCCTGCGTGTGCTCCTCGCCAAATCCGATGGACGCTTCCGGCGATGCGCCAGGCGCGGATGATGACGGCTCAGGCACGGTCGCGGTGATGGAACTCGCGCGCGTGGTGGGCAAGCACTTCCCGCAGGGCTTCGACGCGACAATTGCGTTCGTGCTCTACACGGGCGAAGAACAGGGACTGCTGGGCTCCACGCAGTTCGCCGCGCGCCTTGAGCGCGAAGGCAAGACAGTCACCGCCGCGTTCACCGACGACATCATCGGCAACGTCGTCGCAGACGATGGTCGCGTAGACTCGACGTCGGTGCGCGTGTTCGCGGTGGACTCACTCGCAGTCGGCGGCGGCGAACTCGCACGCTATGTGTGGGCCGTGGGCGCGCTGTATCAGCCGGACTTTGAAGTGTTGCCGGTGTTGCGTCTTGATCGCCTCGGTCGCGGTGGTGATCACGCGCCGTTTCATCGCCTTGGAATTCCGGCGCTGCGTTTTTCCGAGCGCCTTGAGAACTACAAGCGTCAGCACTTGGTCACCGACGTGTTTGAGCACGTGAACTTTGGCTACATCGCCAAGGTGGCGCGACTCAATCTCGCGACGGTGGTGTCACTCGCCGCCGCTCCGTCGCGTCCGGTGCGCACCGCGTATGGCCGCGATCGTACGTCGGGCGGACAGAGCTTCACGATTCGTTGGGACACCGTGCCAGGCGTAACGGGCTATGAACTGCTGGTGCGTCGCACCACGGCGCCGACGTACACGCGCATCGTGCCCACGGGCAACGTCACGAGCTTCCTGCTCGACGAGCAGCTCGACGATGTGTGGATTGGTGTGCGCACCGTGGCTCCGAACGGCCATCGCTCGCTGACCACCGTCGTTGGCGCGCCCAACGGTCCGCGTCTCCCCAACCCGCCGCGCACGCAGCCGTGAGTGCGTTTGCTGGGTTCCCCGCCGAATCGCTGAAGTTTCTCAAAGGCCTGAAGCGGCACAACGAGAAGCCGTGGTTTGAGGAGCAGCGGCCGGTGTACGAGCGTGCGGTGAAGCAGCCGCTGCTGCACTTGGCGGAAGAACTCGACGTGCAGTTTGCGAAGTTGGCGCCAGAGTTTGTGGCGCCGCCCAAGCGCGCGCTGTTTCGTATTCATCGCGATGTGCGCTTCTCCAAAGACAAGTCGCCGTACAAGACACACGGGGCGCTGTGGGTGTTTCATCGCGACGCGGGACGTGGCGTGGGACGTGAAGCGCACGGTGGCGCGGGGTTCTACTTCCACCTCGAGCCTGGCGCGTCGCTCGTCGCTGCAGGCTATTGGATGCCGCCGCGTCCGGCGCTTAACATCATTCGTGAGAAGCTCGCGGAAGATCACAAGCCGTTTCAGAAAATTCTGCGCGCGCCGGCGTTCGTGAAGCGCTTCGGTGGACTCACGGACGATGAAGCCGGCGTGCGACTGACTCGAGTGCCGCGCGGCTTTGCGCCAGATCATCCGGCCGCAGAATTGTTGCGCTTCAACTCGTTCACGGCCTCGCGCCGCCTCAGCGATACAGACGTGCTGTCGCCAAAGGTCGTGGACATCATTATGAAGGACTACGCCGCGCTGCTTCCGATGGTGCGCTGGCTGAACGGCGCGCTTGGCAACGCCTCAGCGACACGGCGATAGGCGCAATAAACCGAGCTACACGCGCCCGCGCACGACGCCTTCCACACGGCGCGTGGGATCGAACCACCGCATCGCGAGCCCACGCATCTTTTCGGGCGTGACCTTCGCCAAGTCGCGTGGATAGCTGCTGAGATCTTCCAGCTTGCCCCACAAGAAAGCGTCGGCCAGATCGCTGAGCACGGCCGCGCCGCTAGACTGCCGAATCTGCCACGCACCAATCGCGTATTGTCGCGCGCGCTCAAGCTCCTCGGCGCTTACTGGTTCTGTGCGCAGCTTCTCAAACTCGGCGAGTAGGCCAGCACGCGCGGTCTCTTCCTTTGCCGGCGAGGTCGCGATGTATGCGGCAAACGTGCCACCTGCCGCGCGCGGATACGGCCGCGCGATCACCGTGTACGCTAGCGATTGGCGGTCGCGCAGCTCTTCGAAGAATCGTCCGCCGAGTCCGCTGGCCACTCCGCCGAGCAACTCGGCGTCAAAGCGTGACGGGTTGTCGCGCGACGGGCCATCGAAGAACATCGCGAGCGCCGTCTGCTTCTTCTCGCGCGACTCAACGCGCAGCGCGTGCTTGTGCGGCCAGTCGGGGCGATCAACCCCCGGACGAGGCGCGGTGCGCAGCGCATCGAACTGTGCGGCGAGAATATCTGCGGTGCGGTGCGGATCGACGTGACCAACCACAGCGATCACCGCGGACGAGCGAAGCACGTGCTCAGCGTGCCACGCGCGCAGCATCGCTGATGTCAGCGCGGCAACGGTAGGCTCGGTGCCGAGCGTCGAGCGTCCATACGGATGCTCCGGCCACGCGACTTCTGCAGCGAGTCTCATAGGTTGCCGATACATATCGTCGCGCAATGCGCCCAGCGCG
>JAYUWY010000495.1:0-10758 GCA_043753285.1 Gemmatimonas sp.
TTCGGGACAAACAAGAATCAAGAGACCCGGCGTGCGCTCCGGTTTTGGAGCGAACGGCGAGTGAAGGTGCATTTTGTGGATCTCAATGAGCGCGCGGCGAGCAAGGGCGAGCTGCAGCGGTTCGTGCAAAAGTTTGGACTCACGCCGTTGATTGATAAGGCATCAAAGCGCTACGCCGCACTTGGACTCGCCGCGGGGCGATATTCAGACGAGAAGTGGCTGCAGATACTGACGGACGAGCCGCTAGTACTGACCCAGCCGCTGACGCGCTGGGGATCGAAACTCACTGTGGGACTTGCAGACGACGACTGGAAGGCCTGGTTGGCCTCGGAGCGTAACGCGTGATTTGGATGTGGATTGGGTTCTTGGCCTTCGTGGCCATCGTGTTGGCCCTGGACCTCGGCGTGTTCAATCGCACGCCGCACGCCCCGACGATGAAGGAGGCGCTGCTCTTCACGGCCGGTACGGTTGTGATGGCCCTGTGCTTCACGGTCTTCGTCCACTTTGCTTACGACGGGCACTGGCTTGGTCTCGGCTCCCACATCGATGCGGTAGACAGGCAAATCAACGACGGTCGCCTCGCGGCGGTGAAGTTCCTCACCGGCTACGTGGTGGAACTGTCGTTGAGCATGGACAACGTGTTCGTCATTGCACTGATCTTCCAGCACCTGAAGGTGCCGCCGATCTACCAGCATCGCGTGTTGTTCTGGGGCATTCTTGGCGCCCTCGTCATGCGTGGCGCGATGATCGGCATCGGTGCGCAGCTTGTCGCGCGATACCACTGGGTGCTGTACATCTTCGGCGCGTTCTTGGTCATCACGGCGGTGCGCATGCTGTGGCGCAACGAAGCGGAGAGCGAAGCCGAGATGGAGAGCGTGGTGGTGCGTTGGCTGCGCCGCCACTTCCCCATTTCCGACAAATACCACCAGGAGCATTTCGTGGTGGAGATGAACGGTCGCAAGTTTTTGACGCCGCTCGCGGTGGCCTTGGTGTTGGTTGAAACGACCGACCTGATCTTCGCCGTGGACTCGATTCCGGCGATCTTCGCAATCACGGCCGACCCGTTCCTGGTGTTCACGTCGAACGTTTTCGCGATTCTCTGCCTGCGCAGCCTCTACTTCGGGCTCGCCGGTCTGATTGAGAAGTTTCGCTACCTCAAGGTGTCGCTCGCACTGGTGCTTGGCATCGTTGGCGTAAAAATGCTTGGAATGAAGTGGATTAAAGGCTGGCTTGGAGACGACACGAACTTCTGGCTGCTGGGCGTTATTTTCGGAGTGTTGATTGGTGGCGGAATTGCGAGCTGGGCAGCAGATCGCAAGGATGCCAAGAGCGCTTCATAGCGCTCTTTTTTGCATTGACTTTCGTAATTTCAGAAAATAGAATACAGGGTGCGAAAAGCCCCGCAGACTCGACCGTTTGATATCGTACTCGCGCTGCGCCTGCTGAAGCCGGCGGCCACGTTTACGATATTGGCGGAGCAGCTGGCGGCTTCGCCAAGCCAGATCTACGCCGCGGCACGCCGTTTGGAGCTCGCCGGACTACTTCGCAGCGACGAACGAGCCACAAATCCGCGTGCGCTCCTCGACTTCTTGCTCGGCGGAGTGCGCTACGCCTATCCCGTGCAGCGCGGATCTCTCACGGAAGGAATCCCAACGGCACACTCGGCCGCACCGCTCAATGCGATGGTCGACGCCATCGAAGTCCTCGTGTGGCCGGCGCCAAGGCTACCAGGTGCGGTGCGCGGATTTGGAATCACGCCGATGTATCCGCGCGCAGTGCATCTGCGCGAGCGATCGCCAGAGACGTACCAGCTGCTTACGGTCGTGGACGCACTACGACTCGGTGATGCGCGCTTGCGCACACACGCGCGCACCGCACTCGAGCAGCTCGTCGCTATTTGAGCGAAGCGATGGCGCGCGAGCGTAGCTGGGCTACTGAGTCGCGACGATGGCAGCCAGTGAGGTGGTCGTTCACGAGGCCCATCGCTTGAAAAAATGCGTAAGCCGTTGTTGGTCCCACGAAGCGCCAACCGCGACGCTTGAGCTCCTTGGAGAGCGCGAGGGACTCCGGCGTCTGCGTTGGAATGTCGCCGCGGCGCACAGTCACGCGAGACTTTGAAGGCGCGTAGCTCCACACAAACCGCGCGAGCGATCCTTCACGCGCAACGAGTTCTTGAAATGCGCGCGCATTCGAGATTGTGGCTTCGATCTTCCCGCGGTGCCGAATGATGCCGGCGTCCCCAAGCAGCCGCCCCACCTGCCTGGCGCCGTACTTCGCCACGAGTTCCGGCCGAAATCCGTCGAACGCAGCCCGAAAATTCTCGCGCTTGCGCAGGATCGTAATCCAGGCGAGGCCTGATTGAAAACCCTCAAGCGCAAGTTTTTCAAAGAGGCGTGTATCGTCGACGACCGGAGACCCCCATTCAATGTCATGATACCTTGTATAAAGCGGGTCAGTACCACACCACCAACAGCGCAGCATAGAGTCATTGTGCTCCACAAGTCCGTCGGCCAATCGACTCACTTGTAGCCTCGAAGCTCGAAGAACTTTGAGACCGCCTCCGGCTCCTCGATCACCTCAAGCCAGCCTGGGCGCAAAGCAATTCGTACCACCAACGCCCCTTCCTCGGCCACCACGGCAAACGCGTCCGTGAAATCGCACTTGGCTACAGCAGTCTCTGGAATCTCAATTCCCGGAATGCCGCTGAACTGAATGCTGTGGTCAGGGCCGAGATCGGGGCGCAGCTCTAGCCAGGTGACGCCTCGAAAAATCACGACGTCGTTGCCCTCGGACGTGAACGCCGAGTCGCGAGTGGGAAGCGTCTCTTGGTCGGTGATGTAATCCGCCACGAGACAGGACACTTCGAAGGCCGATTCAATCTCCGCCCGGTCCACGTGCGCGCGCACGGTGCCGCCGTTGCGCAATCTCACGCGAAACTCACCCTCCGCCATCTCCCAAGACGCCCAGCCGTGTCGCAACTGGCGGAGCGCTTCAAGAGAGTCGGTGTCGGCGACGAACGAATACGTGCGAAGACTGTCCATGGCTCAGAACACGAGCAGCAAAACACCGACAATCGTCAGCACACCGATGACATCCAACACAATACCGGCGCGCGCCATCTCCTTTACAGTGAGCTCGCCGCTACCGAACACAATTGCGTTCGGTGGCGTGGCCATCGGGAGCGCATAACCCACGGATGCCGCGAGTCCGATTGTGAGCATCACCAACAATGGCGGCTGGCCAAGTGCCGCAGCGAGCGAAACCGCGATTGGCATTCCCATCGATGCGGTCGCTGCGTTGGACGCGAGCTCCGAGACGATCACGGTGACGACGGCAACACCCAACAACACCAACGGAAGTGGAAGTCCCTCAAGTCCGCCCATCCACAATCCAATCCGCGACGCGAGGCCGGTGGATTCCATGGCCGCCGCCAGCGAGAGTCCTCCACCGAACAGCAGTAGCACATCCCACGGAATTTGACGCGCTTCACGCCACGTCAGCAGCGGACGCGATTGCGTGCCGGTGGCACCGCTTCCTGGAATGAGGAACAGTGCAATGCCACCGATGACGGCGATGCCCGCGTCGGTCAGTCCCGGCACGAGTTCTGAAAGTCCATACAGGGTCACGGCACCAATCTCTTTTGTCTCACGAAAGAACCACGCGAGTGCCATACCAACGAACACGCCCACGACGCGCCGCTCTCCACTCGTCATTGGGCCAAGGGCCGCCTGCTGCTCTCGCAGCGAGGCGACACCCGCATCGCCAAGCGAAAGGCGCTCGCGGTGAAACACAAACACGAGCAAGGCCCAGCATGCGGGCAGCAGCACGACGGCAATCGGCAAACCGAACTTTAAGAACGCAAAGAAGTCGAGTTCTACGCCAATGAGTTCGCGTGCGGCACCAGCGAGAATCAGGTTGGGAGGCGTGCCAATCAGCGTCGCCATGCCGCCGATGCTCGCGGCAAACGCCACGCCCAGCAGTAGCGCGACACGCTGGCTCCGCGCGGCCTCGCTCTCGCCAAAGCGCGCACCAATCGCGAGCGCGATGGGATACATCATCGCGGCGGTCGCGGTATTTGAAATCCACATCGAGATGAATGCCGTTGCGAGCATCACACCGAGCACTAGACGGCGTGAATCGGTGCCGACTCTTAGGATCACACCAAACGCGATGCGCTCATGCGCGCGCCAGTGTTGCAGCGCCTCGGCCAAGAAGAAGCCGCCCAAGTACAGATAGACGACCTCATTCGCAAACGGCGCCGTGGCTTCGCGTGCTGTTGTCGCGCCGAGCGTGGGGAAGAGCGCGATGGGCAGTAGAGCAGTGACCGCGAGTGGGAGACACTCGCTGATCCACCAAATCGCCATCCAAGCGGCGACGCCAAGCACTGTGGCCTGCGGCGCATCCAGTCCGCCGGGCGCGAGCAGGCGCAGAAACAGGAAGGCCAACGGCCCGAGGAGAAGCGGAATCGGCCGAAACCCGGCGGCGGCAGTAGACGCAGAGGGGGACACGGCGGCAAGATTGTTCCACTTGCGGGGTAAACACAAGCGCGGCCGCTGAATCTCAGGCGCGACATATGCCGTTGTTCCCTGCACTCACCTCATACCGTCCCGCGTGCTCTCGTTCGTTGCCCTGCTGATTGTCGTAGCCGATACCACACCGCGCCCACCCGCCGACACGGCGACCTACGAGTCGGTCGAACTGCGGGCGCTGGTGGCCGAAGCCGCCGAAGTGAATCGCCGCGTGCCGCCGGCGCTGGGTGGATATCGCGCCACGCTGGAGTCCGAGGTCTCCATCGGCAACCGCCGCTCCGAACGCATGGAGATGTCGGTGCAGCTCGAGCAAATCGCGAGCACACTCACGTGGGATCGCACGGGACGCTACGAGCAGTCGGTCATCGGATATCGCTCGCAGTCTATTGGTACGAGTGTGGCGACGCTTGGGTTCTTTCGCTCCGGTTGGGCGATTCCATCGCTGTACGGCAATCGGCTTGCCCTGCTCTTCGGTCGCGACACATCCGAGTCCGCGCGCCGTCGCCGAACGCGCCGCAGCGGCGAAACGCTCTACGCCGTGCATCCGCTCGCCGATGATCGCGACACGTATTACCGCTTCAGTGGCGGTGACACGATTTTCACGATGCGAGTGGACGGTCGTGAAATTCCCATCGTGCGCCTCGACGTGCAGTTGCGCACGGACGTGCCGAATCGCAGCGTCGTGTTCATCGGCGAGCTCGACATTGATGCCTCGCGCAAACAGATCGTGCGACTGCGCGGCTACTTCGCGACGGTTGGTGGTCCCAAACCGCGCTTCGACATTCTGCGGGAAGCACGCTTGCAGGGCATTGCATTTGTCGAAGCGGTGAACGCCGAGATTAACGGCGACTTCTGGTTGCCGTCGTACCAGCGTTTCGAAGCGCACGCGACGTCGAACACCGTGGGTGATAGTCGCGCAATCTTTCGCATCATCACGCGGTATCGCGATCGCGAGATCTTCCCGCCGCCGGCGAGTGTTACGGTGGGCGCCGAGAGCGACACGCTCAGTGTGCGCCCGTTTCGCCTTGTCGTGCAGTCACCGGATTCGCTATCTCGCTATCGCGCGTGGTGGAGCAACATCGGCGCGGTGAGCGCCGATGTCACCGCCGAAGACTTCACGGACATCGCGCCTGATCAGTGGAATCCACGCGGTGCACCACGATTTTCTGTCGAGACGGAGCGGTTTCTCGACGTGCTGCGCATGGACCGTGTCCAGGGCGTGTTTACGGGACTTGGTGCGGTGTATCGCTTTCGTGATGCAGCGCCGGGCCTCACGATTCGCACCGCAGCGGGCTACGCGTGGCACGAGCGCACCGTGCGCGGCCGTGCGGTAATTGAGCAGCGCTCAGGTCGCACGGTGAATCAGTTGCGCGTGGTGCGTTCGCTGGATCTCACGAACGACTTCCGCAATCCGTACGACTCCGGCACAACAACCGGGGCGTTCTGGGGTCGCGATTGGTACGACTACGTTGATCGGCGCTCGGCCACACTTCTCGTGCAGCGCTTCTTGGGTCGCGATCACGGAGGCCTCGTGCGCGTGGAGCTCGGCGCCGCCGAAGATCGCCCAGCAGAAGTGCACATGCCGGAAAGTCCTGTGGGATTCGGGCTACCGTTTCGCAACAATCGCACAGTTACCGCGGGCAGCTACGCGCGCTCGGTCGCGACATACGAATGGCGTCCTGATGTCACGTTGGAATTCTTGCGACCCGGCGTGGGCACGCGCTTCGTGTACGAACGCGGCGACGGACAGCTGACATATCAACGCGCAGAAGCGCGGTTCACCGTACGCGCCAACTCCGGCGGTCTCGCATTCGGCGCGCGGCTCGATGTCGGTCTCACCTCGCCGGACGCGCCGCCGCAGCAATTGTTTGAGCTGGGGAGCAATCAGAACCTGCCGGGCTACGACTACAAGCAGTTCGCCGGTGATCAAGCGGTTGTGCTTCGGGCGCAGGTGTTTCGTGGGTTTGGAATCTTTGGCGCACCGATTCGCGTTTCGCCTCGCATTTGGTTGCCACCAGTGGCGCCGGGCCTCGCGCTCAGCGTGCAGGCCGGCCACACGCGAGCCACAACACCCAGCGCCCTGGCAACGGTGCAGCAGCTGGGCTCAGAGACGACCAACCACGTGCGCTCCTCCGCGTCGCTTACGCTGCGATTCTTTGGACAAGCCGTAGGGGTGGGCATCGCGCGTCCGTTGGACTATCCTGGAGAATGGCGATGGGTGCTCGAACTCGGACAGCGGCCGTAGTTGTTGCGCTGATATGCACCTTGGGGTGCGGGGAGACGCAGTCGGCCGAGGCCGCACTGTCTCCCTTCGAACAACTCGCGTTCGACTCGCTCGCCACGGACTCTGCCGCGTTTGCGACGCTGCCGCCGTCGCTGCGCGAGTGGCTAGATATTCGCGACTACATGATCGCGCTTCCTGATGATCTCTCCGGTTGCTCGGAGCTCCCGCCGCGTCACGCGCGGGAGCTGAGACTTCGTCTGCGGTTCCGCGAACCGGATCAAAGCTCAACGGTGTTGTACGCAGTCGCGGACCGAACAACAGGAAAGCTTCAGCGCGTGGAGTTTCTGCGTCCGTTGGGTGGTCGCGGGCAGCGCGGGCTTGTGTGGGAGGCGGAGTCGGACCGCACGGTGTCCACGTGGTTCAGCGAAACAACGCGGTCATATACGCGACGTGTGGAGCGCGGCGAGATTCCGCGCGGCGGACCGGTGCCACGGGCGCTCCGCGGGCTTGCGCGTCAGCTCGTTCTTTTGCCGTGCGCACCGCTCGACGACACGACGACTACGCCGTGAATTCGCCGATGAATCCGATTTCGGGTTCGAGCGACTGATTAAAGCGGTCTTTCACGGCGCGTTGCGCGTGTGCAATGAGCGCGCGCACGTCGGCGGACGTGGCGTGACCGAGATTCACCATGATGTTGGCGTGAATGTGTGATATCTGCGCATCGCCAATGCGAAATCCCTTCAGTCCACACTGATCAACCAGTCGCCCCGCTCCCACACCTTCAATCTTTTTGAAGATGGAGCCGGCGCTGGGATGGACGTCAAGCCACGGGTGTCGCGCACCGCGCCACGACAAATTCTCCTGCAGAATGCGGTGCATCGCATCCGGGTTGCCGTGTGACAGTTGAAAATTCACGGCGAGTGCAATCTCGCCGCTGCCGTGCAAGCGCGACGTGTCGTAGCCAAACGCCATCTCCTCCCGATCCACCAGCGTGCGCACGCCGGAAGGGAGCAAGAGCTCCACAGACGCCACGACTTCTTCAATGAACATCGTCCGCTCGCGGTCGGGAGCGGGCGACAGAAAATGCAGATTCTGCCACACCGCCCCGCCCACCGTGCTCGGAATGCCCACGTAGTGCTCGAGTCCTGACCAGCCGGCGGCCACGGTCTGCTGAATGAGCGCGGCGACCGTCGCGCCACTCTCGACATGCACGCGCCCATCGTCACCAATATTCGTCGCGTCCGCGCGATTCCTCACAACCAACCCGCGAAACCCGCCGTCACCGACCAGGATGTTGGCGCCCAGGCCGAGGACGAAGAACGGAATCCCTGCGGTCCGCGCAGCCGTCACGGCGCTGGCGAGTTCATCGGCCGATGTGGCATCGTACAGCACGTCGGCCGGACCACCAATCCGGAATGTGGTGTACGGAGCCAACGGGACATCGCGGCGCAGACGGTCGGCGCCGAGTGCGGGAGCTAGCGCATCGGCAATTGCCTTCGCGCTCGGCGTAGGACCACTCGAAGGGAACGGAGTCATAGGATGCGGGAAATCAACGCGCGCTTGGCGCACATTGCCAGCGGCATTCGTCAAATCGTTCGCGCCGCCGTCATCGCGCTCCCACTGGTTGCGGCGATGCTTGCGGCAACCGCCACGACGGGCAGCGCGCAACGCGCGGAGCTCGAGCGGACCATTCGTCGCCGCGTGCTCGCCAATGGACTCGAAATCATTGTCGTGCCCAGCCAGGGCGTGCCACTCGCGACGATAGAACTCGTCGTGAAAAACGGCGCGTTCACGCAGCCGCCGGAGTTCGCGGGCCTCGCGCATCTATTTGAGCACATGTTCTTCAAGGCCAACGACACGTATCCGCAGCCGGACGAGTTTATGGATCGCGCCGCGGACTTGGGTGCGCTGTTCAACGCCAGCGCGCGTGAGGAGTTAGTCAACTACTACCTCACGGTCGTGTCGGACTCCGTGGAAGGCGGTATGCGGTTTCTTAGTGCCGCGCTGCGCGGGGCACAGTTTCGCGACGATGAACTCGCGCGCGAGAAGCAGGTGGTGCTCGGCGAGTACGATCGCGCCGAGTCCTCGCCATTCTTTCGCCTCGACGAAGCTATCGGCAAGCAGCTGTGGGGCAGCTTCTGGAGTCGCAAGAACACGATTGGCGATCGAGACGTGATCATGAATGTGACGTCGCAGCAGATGAAGACGATTCGCGACATCTACTATGTACCGAACAACGCCGCAGTCATTGTGGCCGGCGACGTGCAAGCGGAAGCGATGTTCGCGCTCGCCGAGCGCGTGTTTGGTGATTGGCCGCGGGCGGCAGATCCGTTTCAGCGCTCGCCCATTCCGCCTGTGCCACCGCTTCGCGCGAACCTCGGCATCATCGTTGAAGAAGACGTGAACGCGGTGACGGTGCAGATTCAGTGGCACGGTCCAAGTGCGTCGAAGGACGAAGCCGCGACGTTCGCGGCGGACGTGTACTCTGATGTGCTGAATCAGCCGACGTCGCGGTTTCAAGGGAAGCTGGTGGAGAGCGGCCTGTGGCAGGGCATCATCGTGAACTACTACACGCTCAATCACGTGGGCCCGATTACGATTAGCGGGCAAACGTCACCGGAGCGCCTGCGCGAGGCGCTCGCCGCGTTACACGCGGAGCTCCGAGCGACACTGGAACCGGGATATTTTCGCGAAGACGAGCTCGAGGCGATCAAAGCAAACCGCGCGGTGACCACGGCATTCGGTCAAGAGCGTGCGAGCGAGAACTCGCACACGATAGGATTCTGGTGGAGCGTGGTGGGGCTCGAGTACCACCTGCGCTACGTGGATGAGATGGCGCGTCAAACACCTGCCGATCTCCAGCGATACGCGCAAAGCTTCATCATTGGCAAGCCACACATCACCGGCGTGATGCTTCCGCGCGGTGCGCGCCGCACGCTGAATCTCACGGAGACCGAACTCGCTGCGCTCGGGAGCGGCCGATGATTCGCGCACTCTGTGCACTTGCACTCTCCGCGCTGTCGCTGGGCGCGCAGACGTTGCCAGATACTGGCACCATTCGTTTCGAGGTGGACGGTGTTCGCGTCATCCATCGGCAAGCGAACAACAATCTCGTCGTTGCCAACTTGTATTTGCTCGGCGGCGTGCAGTTAGCCACACAGAGCACGGCGGGACTCGAAACACTCTTGCTTGAAGTGAGCGAGCGCGGCACGCAGCGCTATCCCGGCGATCGGTTGCGGCGCGCGATGGCGCGCACCGGCAGCGAGATCGGTGTTGTCGCGCATCCTGACTGGACGATGTTTGGCTTGCGCACCACGACAGAACATCTCGACTCGACGTGGAGCATCTATACGGATCGACTACTGCATCCCACGCTCGCGCAGGCGGACGTGGTGTTCGTGCGAGACAATCGCGTGGCGGGCCTCGACCAGCGCGTAGACTCTCCCGACGCATTGCTTGAGTACTTGGCTGATAGTGTCGCGTTCGCGGGACAGCCCTACGGATTGTCGCCGGTAGGCACAAGCGCATCCGTGCGTCGCGTTACGCGCGAGCAACTGACCACATTTCACCGCGAGCAAATGGTGAAGTCGCGCCTGCTTCTCGTGGTGGTTGGCAACATTCCGCGTGCGAAGCTGCAAACGATGATTCGCACGAGCCTCGCCACGCTACCGCCGGGCTCGTATCGCTGGTCAGCACCTGCTGGTGGCGTTGATCGGCCCGGAACGAACGTGCATATCGAGCCGCGGCGACTACCGACCAACTATATCCTTGGCTGGTGGGAAGGACCGCCGGCTGGTCACAAGGATGTGCCCGCGCTTCGCGTCGCTTCGGCGATTCTGTCGGGTCGCCTGTTCAGCGAGATTCGCTCGCGCCGCAATCTCACCTACGCCGTCGAAGCCCGCTTTCGCGATCAAGCGCTGACCTCGGGCGGCTTGTATGTCACTACGACGCGCCCGGACACGACGCTCGGGCTCATGCGCGCCGAGATCAAGAACTTGCAGACGT
>JAYUWY010000496.1:0-4985 GCA_043753285.1 Gemmatimonas sp.
CGGCCACACCGAGTTCCACACCACGAACAAATCGGAGCCGGGTGACGGCGTCCACCGCAACCGCGCATTGAACGCGGCGCGGTCGGACTGATCGTCAAACTGTGCGAAGCCCGTCAGCGTCAGTCGCGGGTTCACCGCGTAGTCTGCGCGGAAGCGTCCCGTGTGGGTGCTTAAGCTGCCGCCATCGAACGTCAGCTCGTTGCGCTCAAACTCGAACGTGAACTCGTAGTGCGGCTGCACGCGCACGAGCAATCCGACTTCAACATCCAGTCGCTCGCCATCATAGAAGTCGCCCCACGACACCTCCGTGCTCGGCACGATGCGCCGCACGTTGGATCCTTCGTACGCAATCTCCATGCGATTCCACCAATACTCGCCCGCATCAATGAACACACCCGGCACGAGCGAGAACGTCGTGCCCGGGGCATCGAACATCCGGTAAAGGTTGAACTCCAGGCGATCACCGCTTTGGAACTGAGCGCCGAGTGGTCGCACGGAGAACATCGCGTTGTCCATGCCACCATCGTCACGCCACACGGCGTTGTAGTTGAGGAGATTGAACTCCCAGCGACGAATGAACGACGCGTTCTTCGGGCGTGGCGTGATGGCCGTGCTACCCGCGAGTCGATGAATGCCGCGTTGCACGACGAAGCCCAGCGCGGGATTGTATCCCTCTTCCACCCGATCGTAACGCATGACGATATCAGCGTGATCATTGGGATAGTCAATGACAAACCGATAGTGCGCACCTTCGGCACCATTCACTGAGTCGCGACTCCACGCCGCGTTACCTGAAATCACGAGATTGTCGGACTCCCGCACGATGTACGGTAAGCTGAAATCCACGCCGCCAGCGACGGACCCTGGACGCGTTGCGCGATCAGCGTACGTACCCATGAGTCCGACATAGCCACGGCCCAGAACATCGCGGCGCACACGGAGCACGGCATCGCGCTCGTTGTCGGCGCTGCGAGTCCCAGCGGCGAGGAAGCCCAGTTGGTACGCGCCCGCACGACCTTGCACGCGTGCACCAAAGGGTATGGACTGCGGCGTGCCGTCAGCGGCGAGTCCAATGCGCCGCGAGTAAAACATCTGCGTTTGCGCTTCGCGCCCAAAGCTGAACGTGCCCGCGCCTTCCGTGAAGAACGGACGGCGCTCAGGAAAGAACAACGGGAAGCGCGTGAGGTTCACCACTTGGCGATCTACATCCGCCTGCGCAAAATCAGGATTCGTCGTGAGGTCCGCTGTGAGCGTGTTGGTCACCGGAATCTTCACATCGAGTCCTGCGCGTCCAAACGTTGTGGCCTCACGCACGATGCTCGAGCTACCGTCCGGCGCGAACACGCGATCAGGCCAGGAAGCTTGGCCGAGCAGATATGGGCGGAACTCCGCGCGCGCGCGGCGCGGAAGATTCTCAAAGCCCGTGATCGTGCCCGCCTGCTCCAAGAAGCGCAGTCCTTCGGTGCGACGCCACGCACGCCACAGAATTTCTTCGTTCGTGCGCGGCAGGAAGCGTCGGAAATTCAGATTCATCTGTGCGACGTCGCGCGGGTACCGCAGCGTGGCCCACGGAATCAACATCTCCGCAGTCCAACCCTCAGCGTTGACCTGCGTGCGCACATCCCAAATGCCATCCCACTCTTCGTTGCCGGATTCGAAGTTCAGGTGTTCACCGTCCCACAGCGCGCCATTGACGTTGGTGCGAAAGTAGAACGCGCTGCGTTGGTCCGAGAGGCCGTCCACCGCGAGCGAGACGTAGTCGTCCGAGCGGAGTGACGCATCGCGACGCAGCTGCGTGCGGACGAGACTTCCGGGATTCTTGTCGTAATTCCACCAGGCCACCACCAGGCCATCGGGTGTGGCGAGGAGACGCACCACGGTTCGCTCACTCGGCTGGGCGCCTTCCGCCGGCTCCTTCTGCCGGAACTCCCAGATGGAGTCTGCCAGCGCATAGTCCGGCTCGTCCAAGACACCGTCGAGCTGAATGCGGGTATTAATAGTCCGCACCCGGGCACCGGTCTGGGCCTCGGCTCGCGCACTGGGAATGAGACTAACTGCGAGGAGCGCCAGTGCGGCGAGGTGACGTTGCATTGTGCGGAAGATACCTTCAAAGAGTCCTTTCTGTCACACATCTTTTCAAGAGAGTTCGCGATGCGTCATACCGTGCTGTGGAGTGCTACCGCCCTCGTCGCCTTGTCGGCCAACGTCGCGCCGGCGCAGGAGATCAAGGAGCGCGAGATTCGCGCGCATTTGGAGTTCTTGTCCAGCGACCTGCTTGAGGGTCGCGCGCCCGCGTCTCGCGGTGGCGCGCTCACGGAGTCCTACCTCGCCTCGCAGCTGCGCTACCTCGGTTTAGAGCCCGCAAACAACGGCTCATACCTGCAGCGTGTGCCTATTGATGTCGTTGGTGCGGTGAACAGCACGATGCGCGCATCGGCGCGCGGCCGTGCGACGTCAGCACTGCGCTATCCCGAGGATGTGGTCGTGTGGGCGGGCTCGAGCACCGAGCGCAGCGCAGCCAATGCCGAAGTCGTGTTCGTTGGCTACGGCGTCTCGGCACCCGAGTTCCGCTGGGACGACTTCAAGAATGTCGATGTGCGCGGAAAGATCTTGCTCGTGCTCGTGAACGATCCGCCAGCACCGTCCGCTGAACCGCAGTTGTTTGGTGGCAACGGCATGACCTACTACGGCCGCTGGACGTACAAGTTCGAAGAAGCCGAGCGTCGCGGAGCGGTGGGCATGCTCATCGTGCACAACACGGAGCGCGCGGGCTACGGCTGGGCCACGGTGGTTGGTAGCTGGGCCAAGGAACAGCGCATGTTGCCGCGCAATCCGCAGTTGCCGGCTCCGCTTGGCGTGCGCGGTTGGATCACGGAGCAGAAGGCGGGCGACTTGTTGCGTGAGGCGGGGCTTGATCTCGCACAACTGCGTCGCGCTGCGGAGTCGCGTGACTTTCGCCCAGTTGCCACAGGCATCTCAGTTGACATCAGCTTCACCAACACCGTTCAGCACCTGGAGAGCCATAACGTTGTCGGGCGCATCGCCGGTTCCGACACGTCGGCCGCGAAGGAGCACATTCTCCTCTCGGCGCACTGGGATCACTTGGGCATTGGTCCCGTGGTGAACGGCGACTCCATCTACAACGGCGCGCTCGACAACGCGTCCGGCACGGCAAACTTGTTGGCGCTTTCGCACGCACTCGCGCACGGCCCGAAGATGCAGCGTTCAGTCATCGTCGCGTTCGTGACGGCTGAAGAGAGCGGATTGCTCGGCTCAGAGTTTCTCTCGATGAATCCCGTTGTGCCCACCGAACAGATCGTCGCCAATCTCAACATGGACGGCGGCAACGTGCTCGGCGAATCGCGCGATCTCAACGTGCTTGGTGATACCAAGAGTTCATTGGGACCGCAGATTGCGGCGCTCATTCGTCCGCGCGCGATGACCATCTCGCCGGACGGACATCCAGAGCGCGGATATTTTTATCGCTCCGATCACTTTGCGTTTGCAAAAGTTGGTGTGCCCTCGGTGAGCGTTGGGGCTGGCGATAACTATGTGGGCCGTCCCGAAGGTTGGGGCGCCGCGCAGGAAGAGGAGTACACCGTGCAGCGCTATCACCAGCCGGGCGATCACTATCGCGCCGATTGGGATTTGAAGGGCGCCGTGCAGTTGACGACCATCGTGCTTGAGCTGACTCGCGAACTCGGCAACTCGCGTGTGTGGCCCACGTGGGCGCCGACGGCAGAGTTCCGTCGCGCGCCGCGCATGTGATAACCATGAAGAAGGGTGGAATGATGTTCCTCTTCGCCGCGTTGTTTGCGGCGACGAGCGTTAGTGCGCAGCCCGTTTCACGCGACTCGGCACGCGCCGTGCTTGAGCGCGCGGTGATTGCTGCGGATTGGAGCACCGTTGAGAGTTCGGCCGCGCAGTGGCGGGTGGCGACACAGAGTGCGGCGGGGCGTAGCGATGCGTGGTTGCACTACGATCTCGCGTATGCGCTGCATCGCCGAGCGAGCGCGCTGCTCATTGATGACAGGAAATCACAGGCCGAAGCTATGCTCGCCGAAGCAGTGGCGGCCGCGGCGCGCGCGAGAGAGTTGGGCGGCGGTGCGCAGGCGCAGGCACTCGAAGGTGCGCTCACGGGGCAACTCGCCGGCGCCGCTGGCGGATTCTCCATGATGCGTTTGGGACGTCGGTCGTTCTCGCTGCTCGATGCGGCAGTGGCAGCAGCGCCGGATGATCCGCGCGTTGCCCTATTAAATGGCATCACCCGAATGAACGCCCCCGCATTTGCGGGCGGGGGGGCCGTGCGCGGCGAAGCTGAGCTACGCCGCGCGCTCAGACTCTACGCCGCTGACCGTGCAACCCCGCCGCAACCCGTCTGGGGCCGCGCCGACGCACACATCTGGTTGGCCCTCGCGCTTCAGAAGCAGGACAAGCTGCCGGAGGCGCGTGCCGAACTCGCGCGAGCCCTCCAGCTGGCACCGGGTCACCGGTGGATCGTGGAGACGCTACAGCCCGCGATGGCGAAGTAGCCTGCGAATCGGTACCATTGAGAACACCCCTCTACGGAGTAGTCGGAATGTCCGGTCTCGACGACAAGTCGATTCAGAACTTGGTCAAGAAGATGCAGAAGCAGGCGAAGCCGAAGAACACGGAAGCGAAGACGTACGATTCTACGGCCCCGCAGCGCGTGACCGACGAGAAGGCACAAGAGACCGAACGGATGTTCAAAGAAATGAAGCGCCGCGAGTTTTAGACTCGCCCGAGGGCTAGGGAATCACCGCCCTCATTGAGTCTAGAGACCCATCGTTGGCAGCTGGCCTGAGGCGCAGCAGATGCGCCATCAGAGAGTACAGGTGCACGTTCCGGAAGGCTGGGACCACGCGGCCTCGCGCGATGCCCGGGCCCGCCGCCACGAAGGTTGCGCCCATGCTCTCCAATGCCGGGTCGAACCCGTGCGCGCCGCCGCCTCGCCAGTTGGTCTC
>JAYUWY010000497.1:0-2513 GCA_043753285.1 Gemmatimonas sp.
GAACGGAATCAGCAACGTGAACGCGATGCCATCGAGCAGCGCCGCGGTGACGTTGAACAACACATTGCCCGCGAGCCGCCACGAGTGGGGGCGCAGGAAAACCAGCAGTCGGCGGTAGAGCCCCATTAGCGCGAGCTCCGTCGATAAGGCTTGGGCAACATAGGGAGGCAAGATAGCCCCCTTCCCGAGGGGATGAGAGCACCGCAACTTGCCCAGGTGCCCGATGCCCCGACTCCCTTCGCCGTTGAGCGAGCGTTGTTTGCCTTTCCGGGGCTGGCCGCGGTCGCTGCGCGAGCCCCGTTGGGTGGCGCCCGCGAGGCTTTGGCGGGCGCTCTGATGGTGGCGCGTTTGGCCGGCGGAATGCGCCTGCCGCACCCCCTGCCGATCGAGACGCGCAGGGCGCGCGCCGAGCACGCCAAAGGGTGGCTTTCGGCACTTACAATGCCTGCCAAGACACGCTCCGCGCTCCTCCGCGGAATTACCGTCAGCGCCCAGGGCGACCGGAGCGTGATGGCGGAGGCCCTTACTGGGGTGACCGAAGTCACTGCCCCACACCTCGACCGTGTGGCACGTTTAGAGATGACCCGCCTAGCGGAATTGCTCCGCCAGGAAGCACTCGTGCTTGCCGGGGTCCCCGACCGTTCCGTAGAATAGGGCGCTCGGCTTTCTATATTCATTGAGGCTTCTCTGCGCCCCAGCGACATTTCCCCGATTTCCCGCGTGATGAAGCGCGTGGATCTTGCCTCCGACGGACAGCCGTCCGGAGACACGGTTCATTCGGGGTTTCCGAGCATTGACCGATTTCTCGGCGGCGGAATGCGCCGCGGCGACTTGGTCGTGCTCGGCGGTGATGTGGGCAGCGGCAAGTCCGCGTTGGCGTTGGCGATTGCTGTACGCATGGCGCAGGAAGGCACGACGGTGGCGTTTCTCACCGGCGAGATGACGACTGAGCGCGTGATGGAGCGCGCGTTGGCTTTAGAAGGGCGCGTGCGTGTGGATGATTTGCGCACGGGCAAGTTGGATGAAATGACGCGCGCGAGCGTTGGTGCAGCGGCAGTTCGGCTGCGCGATCGCACGCCACGTGTGGAGCCGTTGCCGACAGCGTCGCTCGATGCGATGCGGGCGCGGATTCGCGATCTCGAGTGTCAGGTGATCGTCGTCGACTCGCTGCAAGCGTTGGCGCTCGGTGACGGTCCGCAGGACGAGTTGTTGGCGAGTGCGGTGCGCACGCTCAAGGCGGCGGCGCTCGACATGGACGTGACAGTGTTGGTGACGGCGCAGGTGCCGAAGTGGGATCGGGCGCGCGTGGATCCGCGTCCGACGATTGATGACTTTGGTGCGCTCGGCGCCGTGAAGCAGCACGCAGATGTGGTGCTCGCGTTGTATCGCGAGGAGATGTACGCTCCCGGCTACGGCGTTGAGGGCGCAACGGAGTTGCTCGTGCGCAAGAATCGCAATGGCACGACAGGCTACGTGGATTTGTATTTCTACAAGCAGTGGCTCCGCTTCGAAGACATGCTCGACCCCGACCGCTAGGAGAAGTAATGCGTCTGACTCGTGCTCTGATGGTCCTTGGCCTCTTGGCCGTTATCGCTCCGACGGTGGAGGCGCAGCGTAGTCCGGTTGCGCGCCTCGAAGCCGCACGCGCGGCGAATCCGCGGAGCGTTGCTGCCCTGCGCGCACTTGGTGTGGCGTACTTTAAGGCGAATCGTTTTGGCGACGCGCGCACGGTGCTCGATCAAGCGCGTCTGCTTGATCCGCGCGACGGTGTGAGCGCGCTGTATGCCGGTCTCGCCGCCGAAGGTGTGCAGGACTACGCCGGCGCGAAGAACGCGTACAACGACTATCTGCGTGTGGGACGTTCGCGTCGCACGCGTACGGACATTCAGCGTCGCCTCGTGGCTCTTGCTCGTGTGGAAGTGATTGCCTCGGCCAAGGCCGCAGTGGCCAACGAGGCGACGCTCTCACAGACGCCGGGTGACCGACGCACGATTGCCGTGCCGCCGTTCAAGTTCTCCGGCCCCGATGGAGAGACGTACGCGCCGCTCGAACGTGGTTTTGCCGAACTAATGATCACCGACCTCTCGCGCTCGGCGCAGTTGACGGTCGTGGAGCGCGATCGCATGCAGGCGATTGCTGACGAAATTCGACTTGGTGCCAGCGACCGCGTGGATGCGTCCACCGCGGTGCGCGCGGGCAAGCTTATCCGCGCAGGTCGCATGGTGAGCGGATCGCTGGTGCAGAGCGGCCAGCAGCTCACTGTGGAGTCTAACGTGATAGACGTGGCGACGTCGCAGCTCACTGAGCCGGTGTCCGTCACGAACCAGATGGACAACTTCTTCGTGATGCAGAAGCAGTTGGTGCTGCGCGTGTTTGGGCAGCTGGGTGTGACGCTCACGCCTGCCGAACGCCAGCTCGTGGATCGTCAGGCAACAACGAACATCAATGCGTTCTTGGCATACAGCCGCGGCTTGATGGCGGCGGATGACGGACGCTTCGAAGATGCATCGCGA
>JAYUWY010000498.1:0-4952 GCA_043753285.1 Gemmatimonas sp.
GAGATTGGATTTGTGTTTCAGCGTTTCTACTTGATGCCCACGCTGACGGCAGCCGAGAACGTGGAGCTGCCGATGTCGGAGGCCAAACGCCCGCGTGCAGAGCGTGAAGCGCGCGCTTCGGAACTCTTGCGCTACGTGGGACTCGATGGGCGCGCGAATCACAGGCCGTTTCAGTTGAGCGGCGGTGAGCAGCAGCGTGTGGCGATTGCGCGGGCGTTGGCAAATGAGCCCTCGCTTCTGTTGGCGGACGAGCCCACGGGTGAGCTCGATGCCAAGACCGGCGCCGAGATGATTGAGATGTTCGCGCGCTTGAATGCCGATGGCACAACGCTGGTGGTGGTGACGCACGATGAAGACTTGGCGAAGGCCGCGAAGCGCGTCGTGCATGTGCGCGATGGACGCATTGTCTCTGACTCCGGTCGCGCGTCGTGATTCTGCGCCTCGCCTTCGGGGGACTCCGTGATCGCCCTTGGCGCTCGCTGTTTCTGCTCGTGGGCTTTGGACTCGGCGTTGGTGTGATGATCACGCTGTTGTCTATCGGCGAAGCGATGGTGATGCAGAGCAAGGACGAGAAGCTCGTGGGCGGCGGGACAATCTCCGTCTTGCCCGAAGGGTTGTCACTCGAAGTCATGAAGACCGGCGGCGTGGGCGGAATGTTTGTGAACATTGCCAATGCGCGGTTTGTGTATCGGCAGGTGCTCGCATCTGCGCGACTGACGGATGTGGTGAGTGCAGTCGCGCCGCAAACGGATGGTGTGTTGCTGTACGTGCGCGCGAAAGACGGCCGTCAGTATCCCGTGCGCGCGATGGGTGAGATTCCCTCAGCAACGCGTGCGGTTGGTGCGGGCCCAACGATGAGCGCCGGCGTGTGGGACGATGACGAGTTTGATCGTCGCTTCCTTGTTCCCACGCCGCAAGAACTGCGCAACGAGATGGATCGCTTCCATCACACGCCCTCGCGTCTCACCGCCGAAGAGCGCGAGACCTGGGGTGAGTGGCACTACTTCAATGTGTTGCGCGCCGACGGTAAGCAGTGGGCGTTCATCACGCTCGCGGTTGGCGGCGATGTGCCCAATGGCGAGTGGGGCGGGCAAGTGCTCGTCACCGTGCACGAGGACGGGAAGCGTGCGCGTCGCTTTGAGACCAATATTCCGCGATCACGCGTGATGCTCGACACCAGCGCGACGAATCTCACGGTCGGTGAGAGTCGCGTGCAGTTGCTCGGAGATGGGCGCTACTCAGTCACGGCTCGTAGCGGCGATGTGCGAGTTGATCTCATCGTCACACCTGAGCGCGCGGCGTACTTCCCAGGTACCAACATTGGCGGCGAAGCACTCGAGAGCGGATATGCTGTTCCGGCTTTACGTGCGACGGCTACTGGCACTGTGTGCATCGCGAATACTTGCGAACGCTACGACAACGCGCAGTCGTACCACGATCACAACTGGGGCGTGTGGCGCGACGTCACGTGGGAGTGGGGCTCGGCGCGCGCTGGTGCGTACTCGCTGCTCTACGGCCGCGTGATGCGCGACGGCACGAGCACGGTGGATGAACCGGTGTTTGTGTATCTCGTGGATTCGTTGGGCTTCGCGGGAATCTTTCGTCCGCGCGACATTCAGTTTGTGAACGGCCGCGCGTTGCTGTTTGATGCGCGAGGTGCGGATACGCTGCGCGTTGAGCTTGAGGTGGAGGATGCCGCCGAATCGCCGATGCGTGGGCGCGTGTTTGTGCAGATGAAAGGAATCGCGCGGCTCTCAGGTCGTATGAGAGGCCGCGCGATTAGTGGAACAGGAGCAGGGTTCTTCGAGACGTGGCGCTAGCGCGCGGGCGAACCTGACGCGCGCCATTTCTTCTCGGCGACTTCCACCGCGCTGTTCACGCGCGAGGTCATCAACATCAGGCCGGGCACAAGCACAATCGTGCTCACCATGAGGAAGATCGATGCATGGGGCAGCGCGTAGCCCTTCGCGGCGAAGAACATCAGCACCTGCACCGCGCCCATAACCACCATCGTGAACACACCGACGGCGTCCAGCGTCTGCTGCATCCGCGGAATCACATCACCGCGATACGCAGGGGGCAGCTTGAGAAACTTCTCCGCCTCCGGAAAGTTGAAGAGTTCCGGCACCTTGGCGATGTAGAGTGTCAGCCACAGCAGTAGCGCCTGCGTTGCCAGCGCGATGATTGGAATCAACATCCACGCCAACCACGTGCGCGGCACCGTCGATGTGACCGCGCCGGAGAAATCGAGATGCCGCGGAATCGCGGCGGGCAATGACTTGTATGTCGCGGCACTGAAGCCGACGAGCGCCGCCCACAACTCCCACGGAAGCAGTCGCAGCAACATCATCGCGGCGCCTCTACGCGCGGCATCGCACGCAGCGACTGATGCAAGTACGCCACACGTCCCGTCGAATCACGGACGAGCAACACCATGACCGGCGGTAGCGTGCCAGGCATCACCACCTTGAGGCGGTCAGTACCCATGAGCCGCACGCCAAACGATCCGCCGTTCTGACGAAACACCAACGTGTCGCCCTGCTGCGCGAGCTCGAGGCGCACGGGACCTGTCGCATAGTGACCAATCAGTTGCGCGCGTTCCGTTGCCGTCGCAACGCGTTCGGCGGGCTCAGCCGGCGGCGCCGGCGGCACGATGCCCGCTACGCCACCAACAATGATGCGAGTCGTGCCCGTCACCGACGGACCGCTGCGATTATCCGTGATGGCAATCACGAGGCGTTCATCGGGAAACATCGTCACGGTGGCATCAAAGCCGTTGATGGATCCGCCGTGCTGCCATACACGACGCCCGTCTTGCACGGTCACCAACATACCGTAGCCGTAGCGAGCAACAGAATCGCCTGGCATCATCGGATCGCCAGTCGTGAGGCGCTTCACGGCGTTCTCAGAGACGACGCGAGTACCGCCAATCATGCCACCATCCATCACGGTGATGGCGAAGCGCGCGACATCAGTGGCGGACGCAAACAAGAATCCCGCAGCCCACTGCGCTGTGTTCTCGGTAAACGGACGCACCATGCGGCTCGGCTGTCCCGGCGTGCCCTGATGTCCCTGCGAAAAATCCGTGGTCATTGCTTCGAGCGGACGGAACGTCGCGCGCGGCATGCCCATCGGTCGCAGAATCATGCGCTCAATGACCGTGCCGTAGCGCTCACCCGCTGCGCGCTCAATGACATATCCCGCCATCGAGAACCCCGGATTGGAGTACGAGATCACGCGACCCGGCTCCGTGATGAACATCGTGTCACTGACTTCCGTCATCACTTCGCCGAGCGCGCCTTCACCCATGCGGCCATACGCAACAGCGTTGTCGCGCCAACCAGCCGTGTGCGTGAGCAACTGGTGCATCGTCACGGCACCAACGCGCTTGCCGGCGAGTGAGGGTACATACTGCGAGATGGGCGCCGACGCATTGAGCTTGCCTTGCTCCATCAACTCCGCGGCCGCCAATCCCGTGAACATCTTGGTCACGCTGCCAATGCGAAACAGCGTCGCGTTGGTGAGCGGACGCGATGTTTCAACATCTGCCACACCGTACGCCTTGGCGTAAATGATCTCAGCGCGATACGCGACCGCGATCTGCACACCAGGCGTCGCCGTACGCGCCATCTCTGCAAGAATCGCTGAATCGAGCTGCGCCTTCCACGCATCACTCGCCGGAGAAGCAGTCGCACTCTGCGCAGACGCAGACCGTGAGGTCACGAGGATGCCAATCGCGAGCACAACCAGCACAACGATCAGAGTGCGCACAAGAGCCGCACGTCCATGTCTCGCAACTTTATGAAGCATCGTCAACGTCCTCAGTGGTGTGCAGTTGGCTTCCGTCATCCGTCATCCGTCCGACGTCCGCAGCTCTCAAACGTCCCGCGCGCTTCAAAGAATCTCGAAGCAAAAACTCTATATGCCCATTCAAACTGCGCAAATCGTCGTTCGCCCACCGTTGGAGTTGCTCCAGCAGTGAACGATCAACGCGCAACAAGAAAGGCTTCTTATCAGACACGATGTCGCTCGATCAGGTGTAAAGCGAGCCAGTATTCACCACCGGCTGCGTCGAGCGCTCAGAGCAGAGCACCACGAGCAGGTTGCTCACCATCGATGCCTTGCGTTCGTTGTCGAGCGTGACGATGCCCTTCTCGCTGAGCATAGTGAGTGCCATCTCCACCATGCCCACCGCGCCCTCCACAATCTTCTGACGCGCGGCGATGATGGCGCTGGCCTGCTGGCGCTGCAACATGGCGGCGGCAATCTCCTGCGAGTACGCGAGGTGCGAGATGCGTGCTTCGACCACTTCCACGCCCGCCTTCTTCAACCGATCCACCAGCGCCTTCTCGAGCGCGACGGAGACTTCATCGGTGTTCTGCGACAACGACATCTCACCGGCCGTGTGCGAATCGTAGGCGTACTGCACCGCCGTGGCGCGCAGCGCCGACTCGCTCTGTACTTCGACGTAGCGCGCGTAATCGTCCACTTCAAACAACGCTTCCGCCGAGTCCACCACCTTCCACACCACAATCGCGGCAATCTCGATTGGGTTGGAGTGGTTGTCGTTCACCTTGAGCTTCGTGGTCTCAAAATTCCGGACGCGCAGCGTGATGTGCTGCTTGGTGAGAAACGGATTGGCCCACCAGAACCCGTCCTTTCGCACGGTGCCCTTGTACGTGCCAAACAGCACGAGTGCCTTGGCCTCGTTGGGCTGCACGATGAACAAGCCCGCCATCGCGACAATCGGGAGCGTTGCGCCGAGGATGTAGGCGAGGCCCATCGGCTCGCGGCCGGCCTTGAAGGCCATGACGGCGAGCGCGAGGAAGCCAAGCGTCGCCAGAATTGTGAGGAGCAGGGCGACAAAGCCGTTGGAGGCGGAGTACTGCTTTTCGGAGTACATCGGAGACTTCTCCGTGGAGGGTGGGTCAATCTGATGGCATTATGATATC
>JAYUWY010000499.1:0-2508 GCA_043753285.1 Gemmatimonas sp.
GGTGTCACGGTGCAGACGATGATCAAGGCGATCAACGCGGATCTGGTGGCCAGCGGCGGTATCCGCGACATGCGGAAGTCCCTCGCCAACGCCGCCGCCCTCACCGCCTCGGCCACGAAGCTCTCGGCGCAGCTCAACCTGATCGCGGTCGAGCAGAACCGGAATCTCACGGCGACGATGGCGTCGTTTCGACGCGCGGCCAGCGCGGTGGATTCCGTGAAGATCGATTCGACGATGAAGAACTTTCAGGCGTCGAGCGCGAGCCTCACACGCATCGCGGCCAACCTCGATTCGACGAGCCGGCGCGCCAACAACCTGCTGGGCGGTCTCGAACGCGGGGAGGGCACCGCGGGCAAACTGCTGCGCGACTCCCTGCTCTACCGCGATCTGCGCGGGCTCGTGTCGCAGGCCGATTCGGTGATGGCGGATCTCAAGGCGAATCCGAAGAAGTACATCAATCTGAAGATTTTCTGATCTGTAGATTGGGTTGTGTCGCGCCGGGCCGTTTGCTGGGTAGAAGCGGGTGAACGGATCTTGAACGGATGACTGCACGGAAACTGCCGGATTACTGCAACTGTCAGATGCTTGGCTGATATCCTCGTACGGCCGGGAGAGGTCTAGCCCCAGTGCTCTTCTCTTAGGGAACCTCTTAACGACTAGGTCGGCGGCGCCGCTGAGGCGCCGCGCCGTGTGATACGACCTCTGGTGGCGCTTGATCAATGCTCGATGGTCCGCGTCACCGCGCTCGCGCGCCGCCATCGAGGCGTGGGCCCCGATCGGTGCCGTTCGCGCCGACACTACGTGCCCTGCGCGGCCAATCGGTACCGGAGCTGATACAGGTTCGCGAGCGCGGAGGCCGCAAAGGCCCGCGTTCTTCATCTGGCCGCGATAGCGGACCTTCGCGAAACCCCACAACCGCTTCACCACGTGAAAGGGATGCTCGACGCGCGCCCGCACGCGGGAGCGGCCGCGTTGATCCGGTCCAACTTCGCGCTGAGCTTCCCGCTCTTGTTTACGCGGTAGGTGCCGCCGCTGGCCTCCCACTGCGCCTGGTCGTCCGCCTTGTAGTAGGCCTTGTCGCCGTACAGCAATCGTATCGAAGTTCACTGCGCTGGAACTCCGCCTGCCAGAGTGCGGACCGCACGCCGATTCCCGCTCGGGTGATTGCGTACTCCCTCCCCGGTGTGCGGAAGCCGAAGACCTCGTATCGCCTCGTGACGAGCGTCCTGGAACCGGCGCGTGCCCCCGCCACGGAACTGGCGACGCGCTACCAGGAGTGCTGGGAGATGGCGACGGCGTTCGTGAATTCAAGACGCATCTCCGCGAGCGCAGCGGGTGCTCCGCAGCAAGACGACGGAGCTCGTGCGGCAAGAAGCGTGGCGCTTTCTGCTCGCCCACTTCGGGATTCGCGCCCTGATGCACGACGCCGCGCCGGGGGCCTGCCGCGCGCACGCGATCCCGACTTGATGTCCTTCACCCATGCGCTCCGCGGCACCCGCCGCACGCTGCCGCACATGGCGCCATTCCCCCTCAGGACCACGCGCAGCAATAGCGCGCCCGAACGAGGATTCTGCACGAGCTCCGCGAGGAGGCGGTCAGCTCCAGCGCGGCCGGGCCGTGCCGCGTCAAGCGAAAGATGAGTGACTTCCCACACTGGCCACGTCGTCGCCTCCGCACGCGCCGCCCGAACTACGCCGTCCACGTGCTCCGCCGCCATCGTCGCTCCCGCCGTTGGAGCCGCCGACCTAAGCCACATTAAGTCAAGAGTATTGGGCCTTACCCTATCTGCTCTTTCGATGAAACAAATAGAGAAGCGGATTTCTGAAGAAGTGAAGAAACTGCGGGGTGAAAATATTCTCCGGTCGGAGCGCCCAGTGAACGATCATGTAGGTCGAACTGAGCGCAGCCATGGATGCGAGGAGTATGCCGAGTCCTTTGATGGCTGCGGCTTCCTCGCGTCTTCGGAGGACGACCAGCACGTAGATAAAGGCGGCGGCGAACAAGAGAAAAGATCCCCCGATGAGGAGGCGTGCGAGCGTCAACCTCTGCGGGGTAGGCTTGAACAATGGTGCCCAAAACGGCTTAACACCGGGGAATCGCTGGAAGGTGAGTCCTAGGAAGCTCGCGTGCGTGACAAATATCACCAGAAGTGTCTCGCGCTTCGTTGCGAAGGCTGGTAAGTCTGTCGGTCCCCCCGCGACCACCCACACAGTGGCGGCCGCGAGGGCGAGACAACCGTACGCAAAGGAGGCAATGGCGAAGGCGGTCTTCATTTTGATAGACACTGGGCCCAGTCAGCCCCAGAACTTGCGATATTTAGCACCTGCGCGACTCCGCCTGTAAGCGCGACAACTTTTGCGAGCCTCGAGAGACGACCAAGGTTTCCCACCAACTTCGCCTGTTGCGCGGCGGACTTACTCGCGAAGCCCGTTCGACTCCTAAGGTTGGCAGCACGGGCAAGACCGACATCTCCTCCCGCCGTCGCGTATGCCGCTCCCGCGATGAGTC
>JAYUWY010000500.1:0-2508 GCA_043753285.1 Gemmatimonas sp.
TTTGACCGCCCGGTGGTGCCGATTGTTGTGGCGACGAGTAAGCGCGAGAAGGATTGGCCCGCGGAGCGCTGGGCCGCCGTGTGCGATTCGTTGTGGCACGACTTCGGCTTGCAGCCCGTGCTCGTAGGCGGACGCAGTGCGCCTGAGGTGGAAGCCGAACGCATCATCATGAAGCGCACGAGCGTAAAGCCCGCCAGCGCACTTGGCGACGGCGGGCTCAGAGGACTCGCTGCAATCATTGAGAAGTCGGCGCTGGTGATTTCGCCAGATACTGGCCCGTTACACCTGAGCGTGGCACTTGGCACGCCCGTGATCTCGTTGCTGGGTTATACAAATCCCAAACGCGTGGGGCCGTACATGAGGTTTCGCGACTTGATGATTGATGCGTATGGGGATGAGGGGGAGAGCTACGCGGCTTCAATGGTAAACCGGCCGGGTCGCATGACGCGGATTACGGTGGAGCAGGTTTTGGAGAGAATTAGAGTCTGGCGCGAAAGATACCGGACGTGAGACGTGAGACGTGAGACTTGAGACGTGAGAGGCCGTTTCTCATATCTCACATCTCAAGTCTCACGTCTTAGTCATGGCTGATACTATACACATACGCCGCCACCGCCCGCGTGCGTTCTTCCGTCAGCATCACGCCTCCGTACGGCGGCATCACGCTTGAGAACTGCTTGGGCGCCATTACACCGCTCTTGACGGTCTTGTAGATGTTCTCCCATGAGCCGTCGCTGTGCAGCCACTCGGCGTCCGTGAGATTGGGCGCGGCGGTGCCGGCTTTGCCCTCTGCGCCGTGGCAGGCCTGGCAGGAGCTCGCGCCAATCTTTCCGTGAAAGATGGAGTCGCCAAGCGCGATCATTCCGGGCGTGATAGTTGACGGATCGAACGAAGCCACCACGACGGGCTTCTCCTCGCGTTCATCGCGCTCGTCGGAGTCGTCGTCCTTGCCGCCGCACGCAGCAACGAGCGCGAGTGCCATCAGTGAAAGAGTGGTGCGCAGCATTTGAGACTCCTGTACCTGTGAGTTAGAAATCGCGCCGCAAGAAGCGACGCCGAGCGAGCAGAATTGGGAGCGTCGTCCACATCGCGAGGGCCAGCACGGCGATTGCGGGGCCGAGTGCGCCATCAAACAATTGACGGAACAAGGCGCCGGTGTAACCCAACAGCGCGGCGGTATCGAGTCCGGTGAGCACGAGCACGCGCGCGAGATCGACGGGATTGCCGAGCATCAGCGCGAGCAGCGGCTTCTCAAGCGGCCAGTCGCCAAAGAGCGAGACAATGGCGAGGACGCCGCCATCGTAGCCGATGGTGAGCACAAACCACGCGCCGAGCGAAAGACTCATTCCCTTGAGCCGATCGTCGGTGCCGAGTGCGATGGCCATCGCGAGGGCGGCGAATGCAGCGGTGAGGAAAGTGCCGGCGGCCGCGAGTGCGACGAGCGCCATCAGTGGTGCATCGCTGCCAACGCCGTGCAACGCGAGTGGGATTCCGACGCCCAGCAAGAAGGCGCCGGCGAGCGGCAGGGCGAGGCCGAGATACAGCCCCGCGAAAATGGACGCGCGCGGCAGCGGCTGTGCCAGCAGAAGCTCAATGAACTCGCGCGAGGCGTACACGTGCATCGTGCCAAACACGAGCGCGACGAGCGGCACGAGCAGCAGTGTGGCGTTGAGCAGCGAGAGCACCACCTGCTGCCCCGCTCCGCCAAACACGAAGAGCAGTTCCGCGATGGCGGCCAAGCCGATGCCGTAGGCGAGCAGCCAGCGATTGCGCGCCAAGTCGCGCACGCCGGCGCGGAGCACTAGACGGAGCGGGCTCATACGCGACCTCCGTTGGAGACTTTTAGTCCACGCAGGAGTGCCGCGATAGCCGGCTCGAGACGTCGCGCGCCTGTCTCGGCGAGTAGCGCCGGCACCGGGCCCGCAAAGCGCAGGCGGCCATCCGAGATGAACGCGACGTCATCCGCGAATTCTTCGAGTTCGCTCAGGATGTGTGACGTGATGAGCACGGTGCGGCCGGCAGCCCGCGCGTGCCGCAGCGCGTTCTTGAGTAGGCCGGCTGCAATCGGATCAAGGCCCGCGGTGGGCTCATCGAGAACCAGAATGCTCGGCGTAAACAACCACGCAGCTGCGAGCGAGACTTTCTGCCGCCAGCCACCGCTGAGCGTACCGACGGGCGTCGCCCACTCCGCGCGCAGCGAGAACGCGTCGAGCAGCGATTCGTCCACTACCTCGCCTGGGCGCAACGCACGCAGCATCGCGAACACTTCGCCCACCGCGAGGTTCGCAGGAAAGTGCGGCGCTTGCGGCGCGTAGCCGATGCGCGCGCGGTAACGCCCGTCGGCGTCAAACGGCACACCGTCGATGAGCAGCCGGCCCGCATCGGGGCGGGCGAGACCGAGAATGCACTTGATGAGCGTGGTCTTGCCGGAGCCATTCGGGCCGCAGAGCGCGGCGATGCGGCCCGGCTCCAGCGCGAGCGAGATGCCATCGAGCACCGGGCGCGCAC
>JAYUWY010000501.1:0-4944 GCA_043753285.1 Gemmatimonas sp.
GATTTCCCCGCGCCGCCGCCGGCGCGCTGCTCTTCGCGGCCGTTGTGGCTGCCCCGGTTCGCGCCCAAGAGCGAGTCACGCTCAAGGTGGCCGCCACTACCGATGTGCACGGCCGATTGCGCGGCTGGGACTACGCGGCCGGACGCGCCGACTCGGCGCGCGGACTTGCGCGCGCCGCGACGATTGTGGACTCGCTCCGCCGCAGCGCGCGCAACCGCGTGATTCTCGTGGATGCTGGCGATTTGCTGCAGGGCAACGCCATGACGTTCGTGGCCGGCCGCGTGGACTCGTTGGCGCCGCATCCGGTGATCGCCGCGATGAACGCGATGCGCTACGACGCCGCGGCTGTCGGGAACCACGAATTCAATTACGGACTCGGCATTTTTGATCGCGCCGTGAGCCAGGCGCGCTTTCCGTTTCTTGCGGCCAACACGCGTCGCCTCGACGGTGGACATCAGTATCCGGGCCGCACGATGGTCACACGCGCCGGGGTGAAGGTGGCCATCATTGGCGCCACCACGCCGGGCTCGATGGTCTGGGATCGCGACAATCTCCGTGGGAAGCTCATTGTCGATGACATTGTGGCGAGCTTGCCCGCGCAGGTGAGTGCGGCGCGCGCCGAAGGCGCGGACGTGGTAATCGTTGTCGCACATGCCGGGCTCGATGGCGTGACGTCGTACGACACCGCGGCCACCAGGCTACCGTCCGAGAACCCGATGGCGCGTGTGGCCCGCGAAGTCGCTGGCGTCGACGCGATTGTCGTTGGCCATTCGCATCGCGAAGTCACGGACTCGACCATCAACGGCGTGTTGGTGATTCAGCCGCGCAATTGGGCGACGAGCGTTGCCATCGCGACGCTCGAGATGGAGCGCCGCGACGGAAAATGGACGATTGTCAGCAAGAGGGGAGAAACCGTACAGGCCACCGGATGGCCCGAGCATCGCGATATCGTGCGCCTCGTGGACCGCGCGCACCAGGCTGCGATGCGCTACGCCACACGCGTGATTGGCCGCACGAGCGTTGCGTGGACCACCGACTCGTCGCGCATGGTGGATCGCCCGCTTATCGATCTTGTCGCCGAAGTGCAGCGCAAGGTCTCGGGTGCCGAGCTGAGCATTGCGTCCGTGTTTACCACCAGCGCGCGCTTTGACGTGGGCAACATTAGTGTCGAGCGACTCGTGGAGTTGGATCCGTACGAGAACACGTTGCGCGCACTTCGCCTCAGCGGCGCACAAATTCGCGCGCACTTGGAATGGACGCAGCGCTATTGGGTGGTGGAGCGCGGCGCAGACGGCGTGCTGCGTGTGACCACGGATCGCCGCATCCCTGGCTACAACTATGATGTGCTGACAGGCCTCGACTATGTGGTGGACTTGAGTCGCCCCATCGGGCAGCGCATCACGAAGCTCGAGCGCAACGGGCGCCCAGTGATTGCGACCGACACATTCACGGTGGCGCTCAACAGCTATCGCGCGGCGGGTGGCGGCGGGTACGACATGCTGCGCGGTGCGCCCGTCGTGTATCAGGGTACCCAAGAGATTCGCGAACTCGTGATTGACGAAATACGTCGCCGCGGCACCATTGAGCCGGCGGATGTGTTCACAAACAACTGGACGCTGCTCCAGCCCAAGCAGTCGCTGCGCATCATCGCGATGAACGACATGCACGGTGCGTTCCGCGGCCGTCCTGACGGTGGACTCGGTAACCGGGGTGGCTTCGCCGAGATCGCAACCATGGTGCGTGACGCGCAGCGCGAGTGCTTGCCGCTCTGCGCCACAACGCTATTGCTGAGCGGTGGCGATCTCTTTACTGGCACGCCTGCGTCTGATCTCACCAAGGGCGCGGCCGTGGTGCCCGTGCTCAATGCGATGGGCTTCACCGCGCACGCGCTGGGCAATCATGAATTTGACTACGGCCAGGACACGCTGCGCGTGCGGATGCGCCAGCTGAACGCATTGGTGTTAGGTGCCAACGTCACGGACAGCGATGGCCGCGACGTCGAGTGGATCCCCAACGACACCCTAGTCAACACGCCCGCAGGTCTCATCGGCATTGTGGGCATCGCGGATCCCGCCACTGTGCGTACCGCAATGCCGCGCCACGTGGCAAATCTGCGCTTTCTCGATCCGACGCCCGTCATTCGTCTGCACGCCGCGTCTCTGCGCGCTCGCGGTGCCACAAAGGTGATTGTTGTCGCGCACTTGGGCGGCTTCTGCAACATCGACGCGCCCGATGATTGTCGCGGCGAGATCTTTAACGTGGCGCGCGCGCTCGGCGCCGGCACCGTGGACGCCATCGTGTCGGGTCACACGCACTCGGCGGTGAACACCATCGTTGCGGGGATTCCCATCGTGCAGGCGCGGTCGAGCACGCGCGCGCTGGGCATCATTGATCTGGAACTCGGAGCCGATGGCACCGCGCGTCGTCCAGAAGTCCGCGCAGTGGTGTCCGACAGCACCGCGCGCGACCCGCAGGTTGAAGCACTCGTGGCGGCGGCTGTTGAATTCGTGGCACCGATTGTGCGCGAAGTCATCGCGACGAGCGACGCGCGATTCCCGCGCGACGGAAATCAATACGCGCTCGGCAATCTCATCGCCGACGCACAGCGCGCCGCAGGCCGCGGCGACGTGGGCGTCATGAACAACGGCGGCATTCGCGCCGAGCTGCGTGCGGGCGTCGTGACGTACGGCGACCTGCACGAGATTGCGCCGTTCGCGAATCGGTTGGTGGCGGTTACTGTGCGCGGCGATTCACTGCGTTCGTATCTCGAGCGCTTGGTGGGCGGCACGCGCATCAACGTGCACATCAGCGGCGTGACCATCGAGTACGATTCCAGCGCCGCGCGCGGCAGTCGCCTGCGCCGCGTCGTGATGGCCGATGGCCGTCCGCTCGTCAACGGCCGCACGTATCGCGTCGTGATGTCCGACTTCATTGCCAGCGGCGGTGACGGTGTTGGGCTTACTGGTGGCGTGCCACCGGAAGATCTCGGCATTGTGGATCTCGACGCACTGATTGCACATCTGCGCACCGCACCTGGCGGACGCCTTGCACTCACCGAGGCGCTCAGTGCGCCGCGCATCCGGAGCATTCGATGAGCACCGAACCGCTAGTTGTGTTTGTGAATGGCAAGAGTGTCAGCGTGCCTCAGGGCAGCACGGTCGCCGACGCTGTTGCTGAAGCGGACCCCACCGCCGCAGTAGAATTGACCAATGGAACGCGCAGTGTGGTGGATTCGCGCGGCCTTCCTGTTGCGACGAGTACTCCGCTGACCGGTGGGTTCGTGATGCGCCTCATAAGCGCCCGCTCTTCTCGTGAGAGTACCGACGCGTGACGTTGATTACTAGCGAGCTGCTGACGCGGCTCCCCAAGGCTGAGTTGCACTGCCATCTCGATGGATCTGTGCGTCCCTCAACGATGCTCGACCTCGCGCGCGATCAGCGCCTGACCATGCCGGCCGACGATGCCGACGCGCTACGCGAGTACATGCGCGTGGACGACGCGCGCAATCTCGATCAGTACCTCGAGCGCTTCACACACACGCTCTCGGTGATGCAGACGGCCGAGTCGATGGAACGCGTCGCCTACGAACTCGCGGAAGACTGCGCGAAGGAAGGCGTGCGCTACTTGGAGACGCGCTACGCGCCGGTGCTGAACGTGGAGCGCGGACTCACGCTCTCGCAGGCCGTGGAGGCGCCGCTGCGCGGTCTGGCGCGCGCCGAAAAGGAGTATGGCATTGTCGCGCGTGTGATTGTCTGCGGCATTCGCAACATGTCGCCCGAGGTCAGCTACGATCTCGCGCGTCTCGCAGTGGACTACAAGGAGCGTGGTGTCGTCGGCTTTGATCTCGCCGGTGGCGAGTTCGGGAATCCGGCGTTCTTGCACAAGGCAGCCTTCGACTACGCAATCGAGCACGGCTTGCCATGCACGTGCCACGCGGGTGAAGGCGATGGTGCCCAGTCTGTGGCGGACGCGTATCGCAGCTGCAACGCACATCGCATTGGGCATGGCACGCGCCTCATCGAAGATCCCGCGTTGATGACCGAACTAAAAGCGGCGGGCGTTGCCATCGAGTGCTGCATCACGAGCAACGTACAGACGCACGCGACGCGCAGCTTTGACACGCATCCGCTGCGGCAGTACTTCGACGCAGGGCTTAAGGTCTCGCTCAACACCGACAATCGATTGATGAGCGACACGAATCTCGTGACCGAGTACGGACTCGCGGCCAAACACCTCGACTTCACGTTTGACGAACTCTGCCGCTTAGCCCGCGGCGGATTTGAGAACGCCTTTCTCCCCGAAGCCCAGCGCGCGCAGTTGTTGGCGCGCGTGGACACCGAACTTGACGCGCTGCGTCGGAGTGTTGCGTGAGCGATTCCTTGAATTCCCACGGCGCAGTTGCGGCGCGAGCGGCCGCCGACTCCGTACGCGCAGCACTCGGCGTGAAGCAGCCAGTCGCGGCCATTGTGCTTGGCTCCGGACTCGGCGGTCTCGCGGACAACGTCACGCGCGCCAAGCGCGTGCCGTACGCGGAGATTCCGGGTTTTCATGCGCCGGCCGTGCAGGGACACAAGGGTGAGTTGATTTGCGGCACGCTTGGCGGACGCGAAGTGCTACTGCTCGCGGGCCGCTTTCATATGTATGAGGGCCACAGCGCGCAGGTCGCGGCGTTTCCAATTCGCGTGGTGCACGCACTCGGCGCGCGCGTTTTGTTTGTGTCCAATGCAGCCGGTGGCATCAACCGCAAGTTTCCGCCGGGCACACTGATGATGATTCGCGATCATCTCAATCTGCAGTTTCGCAACCCACTCGAAGGCATCGTCGAGCCGGGCGACGTGCGATTCCCAGATATGAGTGCCGCGTATGCACCGCGCTTGCACGCGCTGCTCGAAGCCGCCGCGAAGGAGGGAGGTCTCACGCTCCCCTCAGGCGTGTATGCTGGAC
>JAYUWY010000502.1:0-4938 GCA_043753285.1 Gemmatimonas sp.
GCGAAGTAGCCGCGATGCGAGAAGTGGAACGCCACACCCATGCCCTGGCCGCGCGGCAACGTGCGTGTGCCCCATCCCGACATCCGCGCCACCACATCCAACACACCACGCATACGCTCGGCGTTCATGTACTGCGGCTGCGGGCCACTACCTGCTGGCGGCGTCGGTGCGACAAACTGCGCGAGCAACCCGCGACGGAACTCTACAGGATCCTTCTGTGCTGCATGCGCGAGCTCGTCAATGAAACTTTGATACACAAACGCGAGCGCATTGCTCGTCGGTGCGCGCAAGAATCCCGTGGGTACGCCAAGCGGCATCGTAGAGACCGCAAGGGCGAAGTTAGGAATGAATGCAGCGGGGAACTCACCTGGGCTCGTGCCTGCTGCCGGAGAGAATCCATTGCCTTCACCAAACGAGACGAAGTGATTGTGCCACGCGGTGAGCGCGCCAGCGGCACTCACGGCACCGCGCAACTTGTGGAAGCCCGCGGGACGATAGAAGTCGTGCTGAATGTCATCTTCGCGTGACCACGTCAGCTTCACGGGCGCGTTCACCTGCTTGGAGATGGCCGCGGCCTCAACCATATAGTCGTTGTTGAGACGACGGCCGAAGCCACCACCCGAGCGCACGATGTGGATAGTGATGTCCGCCGGTGCAATGCTCAACGTGTTGGCGCAGAGTGTGCGACCCGACTGCGGATTCTGCGTCGGGGCCCACACCTCCAGCTTGCCATTGGCGAAGTGCGCGGTGCAGTTCATGGGCTCCAGCGACGCGTGCGCGAGGAACGGATACTCGTACTCCGCTTCGACCACGGTGCCTGCCGCCATCGCCGCCGACACATCACCATCGTTGCGCATCACGCGCTGCGGTTGGGCGGCCAACAACTCCGTGGCCTTTGCGCGGAATGCCGCCGAGGACTGTTGCGATGTTGGGTGCGATGCCCACGTCACCTTGAGCGCATTGCGAGCCACGCGCGCATTCCAGTACGTGTCGGCAACAATTGCAACGCCAGGCAGCAAACCCGCGAGTTGCGTACCGCCTTCCACCACAAATGCATCGCGCACGCCGCGCATTGCCTTCAACTCCGCGAGATTGGCGCTCGCCACAGCAGCGCCAAACACCGGCGACTTCACGAACTGCGCGTGCAACATGCCCGGTACCATCACGTCGATACCAAATAACGGCGCACCGCGCACAATCTTCGGATTGTCTACGCCGCCAATCGGCTTGCCAATGACTTTGTAGTCCTTGGGATCCTTCATGCGCACGGTCGCCGCGTCAGGCGCCGTCAGCGTTGCCGCACGCTCAGCCAACTGGGCGTACGTGAGCACGCGGCGCGACGGATGGTGATGCACACGCGCGTCGCCGCCGGTGGTCAACTCTGATTCTGGAACACTTAACGCCTGCGCCGCTGCGGTGATCATCAGCGCGCGTCCAACGGCACCCGCGCGACGCAGCGGTTCCCAGTTCGTCGGCGTCGCCGTGCTGCCGCCCGCGACCTGCGAGCCGTACTTGGCTGGATCGCTGTCGGCCTGTTCAATCGTGATGGCCGTCCACGGTACATCCAACTCTTCGGCGATGAGCTGCGGCATCGACGTCTTCACGCCCTGCCCAATCTCCGGATTCTTTGCAATGATGGTGATGACGCCATCGCGGGTGATGCGAATGAATGCATTGGGCGCGAAGTCTGCGTCGCGCTCGACTTCTGCCGCATGCAAATCCAGCGGGCGGTACTCGAGTAGTGCGCCGAGCATGAGTCCTCCGCCGGCAACGCTCGTGACGTGTAGGAAGCCGCGACGATCAAGAGCGCTGGTCATTTGGCCTCCTGCGCAATCGTGGCCGCGCGATGGATGCCTTCGCGAATGCGGTGGTACGTCGCGCAGCGGCAGAGATTGCCGTTCATCGCGCGATCAATGTCGGCGTCATTGGGCGCCGGAGTGCGACGCAGTAGCGCGGCCGCCGTCATGATCTGTCCCGCTTGGCAGTAGCCGCACTGCGCGACGTCCAACTCCTGCCACGCCTGCTGCAGCGGGTGCGTGGCGTCGGCCGAGAGGCCTTCAATCGTCGTGATGTTGGTGTTGGCGGCGGTGCGCACGGGCGTCGTGCACGAGCGAATCGCGTTGCCGTTCATATGTACCGTGCACGCGCCGCATTGGCCGATGCCGCAGCCAAACTTTGGGCCCTTGAGGTCGAGCGACTCGCGCAGGACCCAGAGGAGAGGCATATCGTCGGGGACGTCCAGCGTGTGGCGGGTCCCGTTGACGGTGAGGGTGACCGGCATCGGCGCTCCAGAGAAGGGAGAAGTCTGCAAGTTGGTAGCTGGGGGCGAGGGCCGCAACGCACCCTGAAGTAGATTCCCAGTGAGTACGTTTCGGGGTAGCAAAGGGTTGTCCCCCGCCAGAGTTCCTGACCGATTGCTGACATGATGCCTCACACCGCGTTCACGCGATGACGATTGGTCTGCTCCGGGACTTACCGGGGTGGTGGCCGTACGCGATTAGCGCGATCGTCCTCGCGCTCAACATCGCGGCGACTGGGCACATCCTCACAGAGAAACGTGATGTGCGCGCGGCAACCTCTTGGGTCGGCGTTGTCTGGCTCGTGCCGGTCATCGGCTCCCTCCTTTACGCGGCGCTCGGACTGAACCGCATTCGTCGACGCGCCACGGAGCTTCAGCGCGCACGTCGTCGCCTCAACATCTCCACACCGCGCGACACGCAGATTGCCCGCGTGGGAACGGACGCCACAGTGCCCGATGCCTTCAAGCCCTTTGCGCGACTGGGTGAGGCGGTGAGTGGACGCCCATTGCTCACGGGCAACGCCGTGGAAGTGCTTCGCAACGGCGATGAAGCATATCCCGCGATGCTCGAGGCCATTGACCACGCGCGCAGCAGCATCACGATGTCGAGTTACATTTTCGCCGGCGACGAAGCAGGTGTGAAGTTCGTTGACGCGATGGCGCGCGCCGTGGAGCGGGGCGTGGAAGTGCGCGTGCTCATCGATGGCATCGGTGTGCGCTACACCTGGCCGCCGGTGTACCACGCGCTGCGCAAGCGCGGCGTGAAGGCAGAACTGTTCCTGCCCAAAGTGCGCGACGCCGGACTCGCGTTCTTCAATCTGCGCTCGCACCGCAAAGTGCTGGTCGTGGACGGGCGCGTGGCATTCACGGGTGGCATCAACATTCAGGCGCGCAATCTTCACGTGCTCAAGACACCGCGCACGGTGCGCGATCTGCACTTCCGGCTCGAAGGGCCCGTCGTCGGACAGTTGCAGGAGGTATTCGCCGAGGATTGGGCGTTTACTACCCGCGAAGTGCTCGACGGCCCTGCGTGGTTCCCCACGTTGCTGAGTGCGGGACACACGACGGCGCGCACTTATACCGACGGCCCCGACGGCGATCTTGAGATTCTCCGCAACGTGCTGCAGTCGGCCGTGGCCAGTGCGCGCGAGTCGATTCGTATTGTGACGCCGTACTTCTTGCCTGAGCAAACGCTGATTCACTCCTTGGGCATTGCCGCCATGCGTGGTGTGCGCGTGGACATCGTATTGCCGGCCAAGGTGAACATCCCAATGGTGCAATGGGCGGCGACCGCCCAACTTTGGCAGGTGTTGCGGCCGGGCTGCAAAGTGTACCTGACGCCAAAGCCGTTTGACCATACGAAGCTGATGGTCGTGGATCGGCAGTGGGTGCTCTTTGGTTCATCCAATTGGGATCCGCGTTCATTGCGTCTCAATTTTGAGCTCGACGTCGAATGCTTTGACCCGCTCCTCGCCGAACAATTGGACGACGAAGTGCGTAAGCGAATTGCGCTGGGCACGCCGATTACACTCTCGGATGTTGATGCGCGGCCGTACTGGAAGAAGTTGCTCCACGGCTTCGCGCGTTTGTTCGCCCCCTATCTCTGACCGATGTCCGCACCTCGCGTTCGTGACACTCTGCTGCGCGTGCTCTCCATCCAAGTGGTGACGCTCGTGCTCCTGTGGCTCCTCCAGCAGCGCTACAGGAGCTTTTGATGCATTGGATTAATTGGGCAATCGTCGCGGTGTATTTGGTATGGGTCGTCGGCGACGGGCTGCGTCGCTCGCGCGGCGCGACGACGCTCGAGGGCTATTTCCTCGCGGGGCGCTCACTGCCCTGGTGGGCCGTCGGGCTCTCCGTCATGGCCACGCAGCTCTCCGCCATCACGCTCATTGGCACCACCGGCCAAGGCGCGACCGATGGCATGCGCTTTGTGCAGTTCTATTTTGGATTGCCCATCGCGATGGTCATCCTCGGCGTCACCCTCGTGCCGTTTTTACACCGCGCCAAAGTGTACACGGCGTACGAGTATCTTGAGCGGCGATTCAATCCGGCCACACGTTCGCTCACGAGTTTCTTGTTCTTGATTTCGCGCGGCATGTCGTGCGGCACGATCATCGCCGCGCCGGCTGTTGTGCTGTCAGCCATTCTCGGCGTGGACCTCTGGGCGTCGGTGCTGCTTATTGGTTTGCCGACCGTCGCATACACAGTGATCGGCGGCGTGGGTGCCGTGACCTGGGCGGACGTGAAGCAGATGTTCGTCATTGTTGCCGCCGTGATCGCAATTGTCATCGTGCTCATCGTGCGACTTCCGCTGCCTGTTGATGACGCGCTGCGTCTCGCCGGCGCGACGGGCAAGCTTCGCGTCTTCGACTTCTCGTTCTCGCTGACCAACACGTACACGTTCTGGTCGGGCATCATTGGCGGCACGTTCTTGATGCTGTCGTACTTCGGCACCGATCAGAGCCAAGTGCAGCGCTATCTCGCCGCGAAGTCCGTTGATGAAGCGCGCAGCTCGCTGCTCATGAGCGCCTATTGGAAGATTCCGCTTCAAGCGTTGATTCTGTTGATGGGCGTCGGCGTGTTCCTCTTCTATGTATTCACGCCGGGGCCGTTGCTGTTTAATCCGGCACAGGATC
>JAYUWY010000503.1:0-10663 GCA_043753285.1 Gemmatimonas sp.
CGATGGGCAGAGCACGCGCCGTCTGCGCATCTACGCCAATCTGATTCCGCCACAGCCCGACAGCTTTATCGTCATTGCCGAAGTGAAATCGCGCGGCGCGCACGTGCCGGGAAGTCCGGTGCGATACGTCGTTCACATTGCGCCGCCCGCGATCACGCCATAGTTCGTAGTCTCTGCACCTCCCACCCGAGATTCGTCCGATGATTGCATCCGGAGGCCCGCGCCCGGCGCACGGCACGCTGACCCAGATCTTCTTTCAGGCGATTGAGACGTATGATCAGCCGGCCGCGTACCAATACAAGAAGGACGGTACGTACCATCCAATCTCTCACAAAGAAGTCCTGCGCCGCGTTCGTCATATCGCGCTCGGACTCGAGAGCATTGGTGTAAAGCGCGGAGAGCGCGTCGGTATCATGTCGGAGAATCGTCCCGAGTGGGCGCTGGCCGACTGGGCTTGCCTCTGCAGCGGCATGACGGACGTGCCTGTGTATCCGACGCTGCCCGCCGAGCAAATCGTGCATCCGCTCAACGACTCGGGTGCGGTCGCGCTGTTTGTGTCTTCGCCCGAACAAGCCGCGAAGGCGATGTCGGTGCGCTCACAGTTCACGACCGTGCGCACGATTATCTCCTTCGCTGACGCGAAGCCCGCGGGCGTGGATATGACGCTGGCCGAGTTGGAAGCGAAGGGCGCGTCTCTCGATAGCGCAGATCGCGCAGCCGCGTTTAAGGCGGGCGCACTCGCCGTGCAGCACGGCGATCTCGCGACGTTGATCTACACGTCGGGCACCACGGGTCTGCCCAAGGGTGTGATGCTCACGCACGACAACATTGCGTCCAACGTCGCAGGCTCACGCACGAAGGTCCCCGTGCGCCCAGGCGACGTGGCGCTCAGCTTCCTGCCTCTGTCGCACATCTTCGAGCGCATGGGCGACTATTTGTTCTTCTGCTGCGGCGTGAGCATCGCCTACGCCGAGAGCATTGACGCCGTCCCGACCAACCTCGGCGAAGTGCGTCCGCACTTCGTGATGTCCGTGCCGCGCTTGTTTGAGAAGATGTACGCGCGCGTGCTTGAGAACGCGGTGAGCGGCGGCGCGGTGAAGGCAGCGATTTTTCGCTGGGCCGCAGCGGTGGCCGACAAATGGGCCGACGAGAAGCTCGCCGGTCGCGAGCCATCGGGACTGCTCGCGTGGAAGTATTCCGTGGCGCAGAAGCTGGTGTTCAGCAAGCTGCAGGCGCGCACGGGTGGTCGCATGCGGTACTTCGTATCCGGTGGTGCACCGCTCAATCCGACAATCAACAAGTTCTTCTACGCCGCCGGTCTCAAGATTCTCGAGGGGTACGGTCTCACAGAAACGTCACCCGTGATCGCGGTGAACTCCGATGATGCGTTTCGCATTGGCACCGTGGGCAAGCCTGTGGCTGGTAGCGAAGTGAAGATCGCCGAGGACGGCGAGATTCTCACGCGTGGCCCGCACGTGATGAAGGGTTACTACAATCGCCCTGATGCCACGGCGGAGTCGATTGATAGCGATGGCTGGTTCCACACCGGCGACGTCGGCGTGCTCGAGGATGGATTCCTGCGCATCACCGACCGCAAGAAGGACATCATCGTCACGGCCGGCGGCAAGAACATCGCGCCGCAGCCGATTGAGAATCGCATCAAGGAGAGCAAGTACGTCTCCCAAGCCGTGATGATTGGCGACAAGCGCAAGTTCCCTGTCGTGCTCATCGTGCCCAACTGGGACAACTTGGAGAAGTGGGCGAAGATCAAGCACCTGACGTGGAGCGAGCGCCGTCAGCTGTTGGATATGCCGCTGGTTGTCGCGAAGATGGACAAGGAAGTGCGCGCGCACCTCGTGGGCCTCGCAAGCTTTGAGTCACCCAAGAAGGTCGGCCTGCTCGAACACGACTTCACGATTGAGCGCGGCGAACTGACGCCGAAGTTGAGTGTGAAGCGCAAAGTCGTGGACGCGCAGTACAAGGGTCTTATCGACTCGATGTACTCCGACGGAGCTGAATAACGTCGTCGCGGGTCCCTACCCACTCGGTGGCGTCGCGCGCGAGTTCGCGGACGCCATCGGGTAGCTCCCTCGGCAGCGTCGCCACGATGCGCCCCTCGCGCTGCAGCGTGCGCACCACGTCAGCTACCTGCGCGCTCGACATGCCCTGATCAATCGCCGCGGCGTTGAACGTGGCGTCACTGAACGGCACAACGGGCTCTTCGAGAAGTACCGCGCCTACGCCAGGCGTGAGCGGCACCGGCACGTTGAGTACAACCACCAGCGCGTCCACGCGCTGCACCAGCGCGCTCGCGAACTGCGCGTAGCGCCCGCTCAACAACACGCGCGCGCCTGGCTCTGAAAGTCCCAACTGCGCTTCAAGACGATCCACCGCAGACGCCGCAGGTTGTTGCAGCGATGCATCAGTCGATGCAGAGCGCGCAACAAACACCACATCGCCGCGCTCAATCGTCGCGTTGCGATGACAGGTCATACAGCCGAGTGCGCCGCGCACGAGATCACGATCACGCGATTCGAGCGCCATCACGATCAATGGCGTGCGCTCGTGAGCCGCGGGACAAACTAGACGCTCAGAAAGTTCAAGTCGCATTTGGGGTTGAACTTGGTGTGCACTTCTAGGTATTAACCTAATCTGTCCCTCACGACCCCGACTCTTATGCTCGAGTTCGCGAAGTCCGAGCCGTTTACGCTCGGCGTTGAGGTGGAACTGCAGATTGTGGATCGCACCACGCACGCACTCTCCGCCAAAGCTCCGCAGATGCTCCATCGCTGGACTGGGCCGGCCACGGTCCAGCCAGAAATCTTCCAAAGCATGATTGAACTCAGCACCGGCATTTGCCGCGATGCTGACCACGCCGAGCAGGATCTGCGCGCAACCGCCGTGCGCCTGATGCCCATCGCTCGGGCGCTGGATGTGCGATTCATCGCCTCAGGGACGCATCCCACGGCGAAGTATCAGGACCGCGAAGTGTTTCCGTCGGATCGCTATCACGGACTCATCGCGCGCAATCAGTGGATTGCGCGACGTCTGCAAATCTTTGGATTGCATGTGCACATTGGCATGTCCGATCCAGAAACCGCCATCGCGATTCAGAACGAACTGCTGCACGATCTCGCGCTGTTGCTCGCGGTCTCCACGAGCTCGCCATTCTGGGAAGGCGATGCCACGGGCCTCGCATCCTCGCGCGTGACGGTGTTTGAAGCGCTGCCCACCGGCGGCACGCCATCGCTGGTGCACGACTGGAACGAGTTCTGCGAGCTCGTGGCCACGTTGCAGCGCGCCGAGGCCATTACGTCACTCAAGGATCTGTGGTGGGACATCCGCCCGAGCCCGCGCTATGGCACGATTGAGATTCGCATCTGCGATGGGCTCGCGACGCTGCGTGAGACGGCAATGGTCGTCGCGCTCGCGCAAGCGCTCGCACGTCGCGCGGGTGAGCGTGTGGCCTCGGGTCAGGGTCGCCTCTTTCCGCCGGCTTGGCGCATTCGCGAAAACAAGTGGCGCGCCTCGCGGCACGGCATGGACTCTGACCTCGTCATCAACAACGACGGCTCACACGCGCCGACGCGCAAGTATCTCGCAGGCTTGCTAGACGAACTCATCGCCGACGGGCATCTCACGCGCGACTCGCGGCATACGGACGAGTTACGCAAACTCGCCGCGGGCGCACCAACAAGTGCAGATCGTCAACGCGCAGTGCATGCGGCTACGGGCTCCCTCGAGAAAGTGGCCGGGTCGCTCGCTGACGAATTTGAAGACGACGTGCTCGCCGGTGTAGGCTCGGCGGTGCACGCCTAGCTGCGAGAGAGACGAAGCTCGTCCACGTCCACGTGTGACGGGCGCGTCACAGTCCAGAGCACCGCATCAGCCACATCCTCGGCGCGCAGCATCTGCTTCCTGTTCGGCAGGTGCGGCGCAGCGTCAGGATCGTGCGCGTCCCAAATCGGCGTGTCCGTGGCTGCCGGCGACACAATCGTCGTGCGCACGCCCGTGCCGCGCGTCTCCGCGCGCAGTGCTTCTGCTGCGGCGCGCGCTGCGTGCTTGGTCGCGGCGTACACAGCGTTCGATGGAAACACGTGACGGTCCGCCATCGAACCCAAGAACACGATGTGCCCCGCGGCGCGAGAGCGCATCTGCGGCAAGAACTCGCGCACGAGTCGTAGCGGCGCGATTGTGTTGAGCGCAAACGCGGCTTCGAGCTCCGCGTCCGTGGTCATCTCCAGCGGTCCCAGCGGAAACGTCCCCGCCGAGAGCACGAGAATGTCCGGCGCGCCACCAAACGCCTCGCGCGAAGCCGCCGCAATCATCGGCGCAGCTGTCGCGAGCGAGAGATCATCTGCAATCACGACAGGTGCGTGCGGCAGCGTGCTCGCGACTGCGTCGAGATCCCGTTGCGTGCGCGCCACAAGAGCGACGCGTGCTCCGGAGTTCGCGAGTGCGCGCGCAACAGCGGCTCCAATGCCTCGTGAGGCGCCGGTCACCAACGCCGAACGTCCCGCGAGTGGGCCGCTCATCGACTCGGGCCGTGCGCGAGACGAAGGAACTCGTCTCGCGTGGCCGGATCGGTCTTAAATGAACCCTTGAGCGACGACGTGATGGTCTTGGAATTCTGCTTCTCCACGCCGCGCATCATCATGCACAGGTGCTCGCATTCAATCACGACACCCACACCAATGGGATTCAGCACATCCACAATCGCCTGCGCCACCTGCTCCGTGAGCCGCTCCTGCACCTGCAAGCGGCGCGAGAACACTTCCACGATGCGCGGCAACTTGGACAAGCCCACAATGCGGCCCTTGGGGATGTACGCGATGTGCGCCTTCCCAAAGAACGGCAGCATATGATGCTCGCACATCGAGTACAGCTCGATGTCGCGCACCATCACCATTGATTCGTGCTCTTCTTCAAACACCGCGTCGCCCACGACATCGGCGACGTTCATTTCGTAGCCACGCGTCAGCCACGCCATCGACTTGGCGACGCGCTCCGGCGTCTTGAGCAGACCCTGGCGCTCAGGATGCTCGCCGAGCAACTCAAGCTGGCGACGCACAGTTGATTCAAACTCTATCATATGCTCCACCTTGGATGCTGCTGCGGCCTCGAAGGCATCAGCGGCGCTCTCGCGGCGAGCGGCGGTGCGAGCCGCATTAGCGGCCGTCGTATTCGACATAGTGATTATCCGTTTCCCATAGCTTGAGGCGCACAAGGCGCACGGGGGCGACCTTCGGTGCAAGCACACGCCAGCACGCCAATACAAGGTTTTCCGTCGTCGGAATTGTTCCCGAGAGAAACGGAACGTCGAGATTCAAATTCTTGTGATCCAAATGCTGGACGAGTTCTACTTCCGCTATACGCTTGAGCTCGCCGAGATCAATCACGTAACCCGTTTCTGGATCGACGCTGCCTTCAACGGTGATCTCGAGCGTGTAGTTGTGGCCGTGGAAGTTGGGATTGTTGCATTTCCCAAAGACCGATTGATTGCGCTCGTCGCTCCACGCGGGGTTATAGACCCGGTGGCCGGCGTTGAACTTCACGAGACGAGTGGCAGTGACGATTGGCATATGCCCATTAAGCCTGCATAAATGCAGGCAGTTCCGCGAGTGTGTGAGGCGAAAAAGACCAACGCTCCGCCCCCAAAGGGACGGAGCGCCGGCAAAGAGAGGGAGCAGAGAGGGTTTTTGAAGCCCTGTCGAATCGTGAGGCCCTCACCCTGCGTTCGCCTTCCCGGCGTCCGGGCATGACGGTAGCAGAGATGTCGGATCCGGCTCGGAGGACTTATCGGCTCAAAAAGTAATTCTCTCTGTCCCAACAGTTCGTGCGTTGAATGTAGGACGGCGTCGAAGCCGGTGTCAATCACGCCAGCGCCCAAACTGCATTAAGATTATTGCATGGACATCTTGACGATTACTGGCGTGGTGATGCTGGTGTTTTGGGGCGCGGGAACATTTGCGTTCGAGGCACCTGGCTTTATTCATCTCTTTCTCTCGCTCGGCGTGATGTTCATCGTACTCGGCGCCGTGAAGCGCGCCGAACGCGCGCGCAAGAACAAGAAGTAAGCGCTCAGATTTCCCAGTTCGACAGCGCGAGCCCACGCGCTGTCCGCGGCTGCGCGTAACCGTGCAGCGTCATTCGCAAATCGGTCCAGCGCACACGGGCGCCGTGTGCCACAAGTACGCGCACTGCATCGGGATACTCGCCCTGAATGCGCACCGCGCCGCGCAGCGCCCCGCTCCGCCGCACCTGCGCGCGCACGAGCTGCATTAGTGCCGGCAAATCGGCTTCGTCGCGCACGACGAGCTTGAGCACGCGCAATTCTTCGCGAGAGCGTCCTTCCACCAGCGGAACGTCGTGATACAAGACATACCCCGCCAACTCGTGCGCGTCATCGTGCATGAGGATGACATCGCCGAGTGCGTGGCGAAGCGTGAGTTGGATCTCGCGCGAGTAGTCGGCGCCTGGGCGCACGGCAGCTGTGAGCGCGGTGCACTGCGCAATGAGCACGTCGCGATCGCCTGAGCCCGCCTGCGTGAGCAGCGGCGGCGCGGGAAGATTCGCCATCTCCATCGTGAGCGTGATGGTCAGAGGCGATGGCTCAAAGCCGAGTGTGGCGTAGAAGCCGATGTTGTCCATCGTGCGCGGCATCGTCTCGAGTCCAATCGTCGTACAGCCCTCCGCTTTGAGATGCGCGATGCCCGCTTCCACAATCGTGCGGCCCGCGCCGCGCATCTGAAGGTCGTCGCGCACCGCGAGCGGACCCATCCAGCCCTCCTTGCCGAGCACGTGCGCGAGGTTGAATGCGGCGATGGCGCCGTGTGCGTCGCGCCAGAGCATCGCGCCGGCTCCTGCTCCTTCAATCGCGTAGCGCCAGATGGCCGCATTGAGCGGCGGCACCCGCACACCCGTCATTCCATCGCGACGGTAGCGCTCACTGAATGCGTCGCTGAATATCCCGTTGAGCGCGGGAATGTCCTCGACGGTAATCTGAAACGGTCCTTTCACGCGGCGGCCTCTGGCAAATCGCTCACCGACAAGACTCCGTTCGTGATTCTCGCCGCGCCAGTGGATTCATCCACGCTCACCTGAATCACGCGGTCGAGTCCGTCGCGCACCGCGTCAATGTGCGTGATGACGATGACTTGGTCAAAGCGATCTTCGAGACCGCGCAGCAACGCGACCACGTTCTGGCGCCGCACATCATCCAGCGAACCAAACACTTCGTCGAGAATCAGCAGCGAGAACGCTTGCCCGGCGCGATCAGCAATCATTTGCGAGATAGCCAAGCGTAGCACGAGATTCGCGACGTCTTCTTCGCCACCAGAGATCACCGGCTTGGGTACGCCGTCTTCGAGTACTTGAATGCGATACTTGTCGTCGAGCTCCATCTCCGTGTAGCGCGCGTCGGTGATTGTCTTCAACAACTCCGACGCGATCTCGCTGATTTCCGGACGCAGCTGGAAGTTGAGTTCGTTGCGCAGCTCGGAGTAGGCGCGGTGCAGTTCGTCGTGCAGACGCCGCTCGCTTTCCAATGCATCCACCTTCGCAGCGAGCGAGTCGTACGCCGCCTTGTGCTCAGCGGCGCGCTTGGATGCGACTTCCGCGGCTGTGCGTGCCGCGCGCGTCGCGGCCGCCTGCGCGCCCGCCTCCCCGTGCGCCTGCGCCACCGCGTCGTGCAGGCGTCGCAGCTCTGCGTAGTCGCCATCTGGCACCGTGAGCTGCGCGCGTCGCGACTCGGCGAGCGTGCGTCTCTCGGCCAACTGTTCGCGCTGACGTTCCAGATGCTCGCGTTCCCGAACAACCGCGGGCTCGCGCTCAATCTTCAATGACAGTCGGTTCGCGATTGCGGTGCGTTCCACCAACCGATCACGCTCGGCTTCCACCGCCTCGTGGACGTCCTTGTCGTAACCAGCGGGCAACGACGCGAGTTCCCCGGACACCGTCGCGAGTCGCTGACGCTTGGTTTCGAGCTCCTTCTGCTCGCCCACAAGGCGCTTGGCATCTTGTTGCGCTTCCGTGAGACGACGCTCACACGCACTCACCTCCGCCAGCAGTTTCTTGCGCTGCTCATCGAGATGCTCAATATCGGCGGGCATGGCTTCGAGCTGCTCGCGGCGCGTGCGGAAGTAGCTGCCGTCCGCCTCTACCGTCTCGAGCTGCCGTTCCACGGTGTCGAGTACCGCGCGGAAGTGCTCGCCCAGTAGTCGCGTGCATGTGGGACAATTGCCCGCTTCACCCGCATTGAGCAACACGTCGCGCTGGTCACGCAGGTCAGCGTACGTCGCGCGCAGCGTGCGCAGACGTCCTTCCACGCTCTCACGCTCGCGCACCCATTCCGTGCGGCGCAACTCAAGCTTGCCTTGCACGTCTTCCATCGCTTGACGGCGCTGCGCGACTTCTGGCGTAAGTGCTTCCACCTGCGCGGCAGACGCGGTGAGTCGCTCAACTTCTTGCGTAAGCGCCGCACAATCGTTGGTGAGGTTCGTGCGCGAGGTCTCCAGCGCGCGACGGCGTCCATCGCTCACCGCCAACTCCTGCTGCGCCTCCAGGTCGGCGTTTGCCTTCTCAAGCGCGGCGAGATCTGGCAACATCGGCGCCAGATCCGTTCTCGCCTCAGCAATCTGCGCGAGCTCCAGCGCAACCCTCTCGAGCGCCTTCTGCAGCTGACCGTCTTCGCCAGTAATCGTCGCGAGCTCGCGCTCAATCTTCTCGCGCTCGTCACGGCCGGTTTGCGCCGCGATCCACTTGGGCGCAATGTCCGCGAACGCCGCGCCCGTCTCGGCTTCCGCTTTCTCCGCATTCACCGCAGCGCGCGCGGCTTCGCGCAACGTCTCGGTAGCGTGCGCGAGTTCGCGCAACACCGCGTCGCGCTCGGGCATTCCCGCGCGGACGCCGGTGATTTCGCTGCCGAGTTCTTTACGGCGCGCGGCACACAAATCCTGAGCGACGCGTAGTTTCTCGTAGCCGAGTACCCGTGAGAGGAACTGCGCGCGCTCCGATGCAGAAAGCGTTTGCATCACCGCCAAATCTTTCTGGCCAGTGAAGTACGTGTTGAAGAACTCCGCGCGCGTCATGCCGATGCGGCGCTGCAAGAACTCCGCGACCGCCGTAACCGAGTTCGCTACGGGCTCCGAGCCCCCGTCGAGATACAACTCGGCCATGGAGAGCCCGCGCACAACTTTGTAGCGATGTCCGCCAAGCTCAAAGTCCAACTCCACGCGCACGGGCGAGCGCGCGGGTGCGCCCTGGAATCGAATTGAATCGTTGGTGCCGCGCAGAATCGTGCCGCCGTACAACACCCACGCGATGGCTTCGAGAATCGTGGATTTGCCCGCGCCGTTGGGTCCGATGATGCCAGTGAGGCCAGAGTCGAACTCCAGCACGGTATCTGCGTGCTGACGGAAGTTCACGAGCTTGAGTCGCGTCAGTCTCACGCGTCGACCCCTGGCAACGACGCTGCCGTCTCACTCAGTTCGGCTTGCTCGAGATATCGCAGACCCAACGACACCAGCGCATCGCGATCAATCTCGCTCGTCAGGTTTCGCGCGTTGAGCGATTCGCGCAGCGTGTCCGCGAGCGAGGCACGCCGTCCGGGCGCACCACTCTGATCGCGGCGCACGACGGCGGGTTTTCGCACATCGAGTTGAAAGTGCAACGCGCGGCGCTGCAAATCGCGCAGTGCCTTGTGATCAATCTCGCGCGCGATGTGGCGCGGGACTTCGTTCACGACGAGGCGCACGACTTTTCCGTCGACACCATCCGGCAGCTTCGCCACAGCCGCTTGAATCGCGGCATCGAGATCTGCCGCAGACATCAAACCGCCGTTAATCGGCGGCAAATCCACAAACGCTCGCGTGACTGGCAGCGGGTGAAACGTCTGCTTGCCCGTGGCGAGGTCGAGTTCAATAAGTCCCTTGCCCGGCAACTTCGCCGCTTTCTCTGCGACAATCTCGCCCCAGGGATTCGTGCTCGTGTAATCCAACGAGCCCGAGTAGTAGGCGTGCTCCGCGACGCGCGTGTACACATGATAGTGCCCGAGCGCGACGTAATCCCAACCCGGCTTCGAGACTTCCTCGATCGCAATGCGCATCGCCGCGCGATCCGGATGCTCGGCGCGTTCCGCCTGCGGCAGCACGCCCTGCACTTCGCCGTGCATCAGGAGGACGTTGTACTTGAACGCTTTGTCTGGCGTGAGATCCACCGTGCCCGGCGGCAAGTCTGGTACCGTGAGCACCGCGAGTTCTAGATCATCGAAGGTGAAGCGCTTGGCCTCGCGATCTGCGACGTGAATGCCAAGCGGCGCGGCAAACAAGCGGAGAATACAAATCGTCTCCGTGGAGCGCGGCATGTCGTGATTGCCTGCCGCGATGATGACTTTCGCGGTTGGCAGCGCGTGCACGAGTCGCGAGAACTGATTGAACGCGTGGAGAATTGCGGTGTTCGTGGGGCGCACCGTGTGAAACACATCGCCACCGATGAGCACGACATCCGGCGCGAGCGCGATGACGCGGTCCACGGCTCGCGTGAACGATTGCGCCACATCGGCTTCACGTTGATTGATTCCAGCCGCGGTGGAGCGCTGGAACTGACGGAAGCCGAGGTGAAGATCGGAGAGGTGGACGAGTCGCACGCCCGGGGGAATCTACGC
>JAYUWY010000504.1:0-2498 GCA_043753285.1 Gemmatimonas sp.
ACCGAAACGCGACGCCCAGGAATCAGCACATCGGACAATTCGGGAAACCCGGTACGCGCATCGCGTCCCGCAACACTCACCAACCAATCATCGGCGCGAATGCCTGCCGCTTCTGCTGGTGAACCCGGCTCAACGCTGGTCACCACCGAGCGCTGCGCGCGCACTTCGCGATCAACAACCTCCACTTCTGTAGTAATCGTCACACCGAGGTAGCCGTTGGGAGCAACGCTACGCTGCTCCATGCAACGACCTTCGATGACGCTCATCACGGTGAACGCTTCGCGCGACACCGTAGCGAGCTGCGATTCAAGCGACCTACGCGCCACGGTATCCGTGAGCGACGTGCGCGAGAGCTCGCGAAGAATGCGTGCTTCGCGTGCGCGCAGTTCATTCACCACGCGCAGAATCTCATCCTCGTTGGCCTGCGTCGTGCGTGTCCGCACCACCGTCTGTGCTGTCGGTGCCGTCGTCTGCTGCCACGCTTGTGCTGGCGTCGCACTCAGCGCGAGTGCTGCCACGACAAATCCAAAACGCGCTTTCATATTAGTAGCGCTCCAACCGGCGCGAAGTCGGCATTGATGCGCCAATCTCTCGCAGCGTGGCTTCACGCGCGCCGAGTGTGGTGAGGTAGTACTGGTTGAGCAGCGGATCCTGCGGAGCGCGGTAGAGCGCGGCACGCGTAGTGGCCGCGATCTCGTCGAGCGCTGCGAGTCGTGCTTCGTAGCTGTCTTGATTCATTCCTACAAAACGCGACGAGCTATCGCGCGACGCCAAGAACGCCGCCGCCGACTGATACTGCTGCTGCGCCACAGAAAGTGCGCGAATCGCTTCGTCGGGCGACTGATACTGCGACGCCGGCACCACCGAGTTCGCGAGCGCAGGTTCAAACTCCAACGACTGCGTGGCCGTGGCGCGCCCCGCGATGCCGCCACCGACGAGCAGCGCGAGTCCTGCGGCAATGCGCAACGTCCACGTCTTCAACGGACGCGATGCGCCATGATCCGCAATGGATACCACGCCACCACCGCTGCGCTGCGCATCGACGATGATGCCTTCGGCGCGCAGTTGCGGCGCGAGAGCAGACCACGCACTCAGCGGTTCGCTGTACGCAGGGGCCATCGCGGCCATGCGTGCGAGACGACGGTACGCAGCAACTTCAGCACGGCAGTCCCAGCAGCCGGCCAAGTGCGTCGCTTCGTCTGGCGTCGGTGTGTCGTCCGCAATCGCGGCGAGACGGTCAGTTATGAGGTGTGACATATCCAGGTTCCTGCGCCGGCGAGGAGGCATCTACGAGATGCGCGAGCAGCCGACGAAGCTTCGCGCGTGCCTTAAAGAGTTGTGATTTCGATCCACCCGAGGTGATGCCCAATTCTTTGGCAATCTCTTCGTGCGTGTAACCCTCGACGTCGTGCAGCACAAAAACCGAGCGTGCCCCTGGCGCGAGTTTTTGAACGGCTTCGTCAATGGACTGCGCGAGGAATGTGCGATCGGTATCCTCATCCACCGACACGGTGTCGTCCTCCATCACCGTCTCGAGCTTTGCTAAGCGCCGAACCGAGCGCAGCGCATTGAGCGTGCGATTCACCGCGATGCGATGCGCCCACGTTGAGAACTGTGAATCGCCTCTCCACGTCGGCAGTGCGCGGAAAATCTGAATCCAGACCTCCTGCGCGATATCCGCCGCCTGGTCGGGATCACCGACCAGCCGTCGCACCACGGCGTCGATGCGCGGCGCGTGCGCGACCCAAAGGGCCCGCAATGCCGTTTCATCGCCGTTGATGGCGCGTCGTATGGTGAGGGGGTCGGTAGCCATTGCCATCTACACTGGTTGAGTCACGGGTGGAGGCACAATGGTTGCTTACGGAACTGTGTACAAATGACGGAAGACTGAAGACGGAAGGTTCAGACGTCCGGCACTCGGCTAAACCTCGCTCTAAGTCTATGTTGCACTTGCAGTTGCAGTTACCTTCCGTCATCCGTCCTCCGTCATCCGTCCCATAACGTGCTTCTGCCCCTAGTCACCCTCCTCAGTACCCTGACGCTCGGCGACTCCGTCCCCGTGCGTCAGCCGCGCACTGTGGGGATGACCGCAGAACGCTTGGCCGAGGTTGATCGGATTGTGCAGCGCGGCATCACCGCGGGCGCATATCCCGGTGCGTCGGTGGTGATTGGGCGACGCGGCGCAGTGGTGTGGCAGAAAGGGTATGGCCGTCTCGGGTGGTCCCGGAACTCGGCCGCAGTGAATCCCGGGATTTCGATTTACGATCTCGCATCGCTCACGAAAGCCGTGTGCCTCACGAGCGCGGCGATGCTGCTGTATGACCAAGGCAAGCTGCCGCTCGATGCGCGCGTGCAAACAATTCTTCCCGAATTCACTGGCCGTTGGAAGGAACGCGTCACGATTGCGCACTTGTTGACGCATCGCTCGGGATTGCCGCCGGGCCGTCGCATTTGGCTCACCGCGAACAATCCCGCCGAAGCGCGACAGCAGGTACTCA
>JAYUWY010000505.1:0-2487 GCA_043753285.1 Gemmatimonas sp.
GCGCAGTTAGACGCGCGGAGGACGCAAAAGTTGTGCGCGCTCGGCGCTGGGCGGCGCGGACTCTGCGAAGGCGATCGGCGCGACGACTGCAGGAAGCGCGGCGCGCGTGATGCGCTGGGCCACAACCACTGTCTGCAGGTGCGCGTGAGCACAGTGGCAGTTCTCTTCAACCGGCGCGTCCGAATGCTCGTCGTCAACTGGTTGGCTCACGCGCTCCGCCATCTCCGCGCCCACATCGCAAGCCATCGTCAGCACCCCTTCTGCGTCGCCCACGGCGACGAAGCTTAAGAGGAGGGTGGCGACTAACCGACGCAGCATCATGGTGAAGAAAGAGTAGTCCGCTCGGGACAGAGGAGCAATGGAGCGACTACTGCGCGAGCGGCTCGAAGACGCCGCGGTCCTTGTTCTTCCGCACGTTGTCCCACGGGAATACGCGACCGTTCATGGCAATGAAGACTCCTGGCGGCAGCACCTGCGCAAAGGAGAGCGCGGAGCCAAGGTTGAAGAGTCCGTCGGAGCTGCCGAAGACGTAGGGAATCATCGCACCGGTGAGGACGATGGTCTTGTCGAGATCCGCGGCGGCAAGGGCGCGCGCCGACTCGACCATCGTGTCGGTGCCGTGCGTAATCACCAGGCGCGACTCGGCGCTGGCTTTGGCGGCCACCACGATGCGATCGCGATCGGCGTCCGTGATGTCCAGCGAGTCCTTGAGCATCAGGACTTCGATGGTCAGCGGCAGGTTGCAGCGCCCGCGTTCCAACACTTCTTGCACGTGCGTCTCGCCGAAGGCGAGCGTGCCGTGCAACTCATCATAGCGTTTGTCGAAGGTGCCGCCGGTGACGAGCAGGCGGAGTGTTTGAGTTGGCATCGAATGAAAGATACGCGCCAATGCGTGCCCTACTTACTCGCGGGGCGCGCGGCCTTCGACATAGAGCCGCGGTTGCGCACCAGAGCGTGTCGGTCCCGGAGGCGCTCAAGCAGCGCCAATTTCGCAGAGACGGACTTTTGCTTGGACTTCTCACGCTGCGTCTGCTTCGCGGCGAGTGCTCGTTTCAACTCGTGCTTCACTGCAACCCCTCGATAAGTGGGCGAAGCTTCCCCCAACGGTCGCCCAATCCGAATCGCTCCACCAGCTCCAGGAATCGACCCCGATCGAACTCAACCGACTCCCACATTTGCGCAACGCGAATCCGATCCTTGGACCGGCCGGTCTCGAGCGCAATTGCACCGAGATGCTCGAGGGTGAGAACGCTGACTACCTGGCCGTCCACATTGTCATACCGAACATTCGCTAAGGCGTCGTCCACCAGTGCGCCCGTCGACGGAAGAAGGTGCAGCGGCCACCCCCCGACCACAAGGTGTTCGTCCCGCCACTCAGCTCCTCGGCTCACGAACCACGCGTAGACGTGGCGAAACGGGCTCAGCGGACTCGCCCCCTTTGAATCAGCCACCACGAAGACATCGACGTCCTCAGTCTCGGCGACTTCCAAGTAGAACGTAGCCCCAATCGCTCCGCCCACGCCGTACCGTGTGAGGATGCCGGCCGCCACGGCGGCCTCCAGTTCGGCGAAGATTGTCAGAAATGAGCTTGCCATCGTCCTTAGCTATACGTTGCGCAGCCCGGGGACTATTCGGCACACTACCTGAACCCCGGTAACATCGTTCTCGTTCCGAACTGGGCGCGCCGCGACTGCGTGTCGTTCAAGGACGAGCAGTACCTCAACTTGGGCACGCGTGAGCACTACGTCACCTCGCGGCTTCTCGCTTCCCCCCAAAGTCTCCCTCGTGCTCGGCGGGGGCGGCCTGAAGGGGTTTGCGCACATCGGCGTGCTCAAGGCGTTCGAGGAGCGCGGCATCAAGCCGAGCGTCGTGGCCGGTACGAGCATTGGCGCGCTGATTGCGGCGGCGTACGTGGGCGGCATGCCCATTCATGCGATGACGGAACGTGCGCGCTCGCTCACCAAGGCGGACCTGTTCAAGATCAATCACGTAGGGATGGTGGCCAAGCGCATGCTCTCGCCATCGCTGTACTTGGCGAAGCCGCTACAGCGATTGATTGATGAGATTGTTCCCGCTGGCACGTTTGGCGATCTCGACCGCCGACTGTTGGTGAACACGGTGGATTTGGAAACAGCGTCGCAGGTGTTGTTCGGATTGCCTGGACTGCGCGATGTGTCGGTGCGCGACGCGGTGTACGCGTCCTGCGCGTTGCCGGGATTTTTTCCGCCAGGGAAGATCAACGGCCGCGTGTGCGCCGACGGTGGCATTGCCGACAACGTCCCGGCCCTCGCGTCATCGCACGGAATGGACGCGGTGATCGCCGTGGACGTGGGCAGTAGCAACATCGCGCGGGCGCGGCGCGTGGATGAGAAGGGCTTCGCCGCCATCTATGTGCGCAGCGCGCAGATCTTGATGAAGTCGCTGCAGGCGCAGCAGTTGGTGCAGTGGTCCGGCCCGCCGCTGTTGCTCGTGCGACCGGCCGTGTGG
>JAYUWY010000506.1:0-2480 GCA_043753285.1 Gemmatimonas sp.
GATGAAGATTTGTGGCGCTACGCGCCGGTGAGTCGCGCAGAGACGGCGCGGATTCGCGACGTGAGCTGGGCGGCGTACGCCGCAGTGGGTGGACGTGGCTATGGCCGCGTGGACCTGCGGCAAGACGCAGTGACGGGTGAACTCGCCGTGCTCGAAGTGAACGCACAGTGTGGACTCTCAGAAGACGAGACGTTCACGAGCATCGGTGCCATTCTGCGATTTGCGGGGCGTCCCTTCGCGCACGCGGTAGCAGCGATTCTCGCTGCCTCGCGGCAACGGATTCGTGTGGCGGCTCGCCGCGCCGCGTGAAGATCTGCGTCCTGCAGCCGGACTACTCCACGTCGAACGTGGACTACCGGCACTACGATCCGCCGCGTGACTTGGCGCCGCTTGCCCCTGGGCACACGGTGCATCACGAGTTTTTGCATAAGCTTACGGCGTACAAGCAGCTCAAAGCACTGAGCGTTCAGAGATTCGACGTCTTCGTGAATCTTTGCGAAGGCTACTTGGAATGGGATGTGCCGAGCGTGGACGTGATTCACTCGCTCGAGCAACTCGATTTGCCGTACACGGGCCCCACGCCGCAGCTGTATGATCCGCCGAAGCCGCTGATGAAGTACGTCGCGCACTCGACGGGTGTGGCCACGCCGCGGCATGTGGTGGTGCTGCCGGGTGATGACGCGGTGGCGAGTGTGACGCGCGCCAAGCTCAAGTATCCGCTGTTTGTGAAGCCGGCCAAGGCGGGCGATTCACTCGGCGTGGACGAGCACGCGTGCGTGGCCAATGCGGACGAACTGCGCACGCAGGTGGCGAGCATTCAGGCGACGTATCCTGACTTGCTGATTGAAGAGTTCATTGAGGGTCGCGAGTTCACCGTGTTGGTGATTGGTGATGCCGCGGGGCATGGGCGCAGCGTGGCGTTGACGCCGATTGAGTATCGCTTTCCGGAAGGGCGCAGCTACAAGAGCTATGCGCTGAAGACGAGCGAGCTGCATCCGGACGCGAACGTGGCGGTCACGGATGCGAAGCTCGCCCGGCAGCTCACGGACGCGGCACAGAAGGTGTTTCGTGGTTTTGACGCGACGGGCTATGCGCGCATGGATTTCCGCATGGACGCGTCGGGGCACATCTACTTCTTGGAGATCAACTTCACCTGCTCGGTGTTTTATCCCGAAGGGTGGGAAGGATCGGCGGACCACATTCTGCGACTCGATGGCTTGGGGCAGGCTGGGTTCCTCGAGCGCATCATCGCAGAGGGTCGCGCGCGGCACCTGCGTCGCAGGCCGACGTACATCATGCGCGGTGACGCGATTGCGGGCTACGGCATCGTGGCCGCGCGCGCGCTGGCGCCAGGCGAAGTGGTGTTTCGTGGGCAGGAGCGTCCGATTCGCCTCGTCACGCGCCGACACGTAGAGACGCATTGGAGCGCGGACGAGCAGGAGACGTTCCGTCGCTACGCGTATCCGATCAGCGAAGAGGTGTACGCGATTTGGGACAGCGAACCCGGCGCATGGGCGCCGCAGAACCATTCGTGCGAACCCAACACGCAATACGAAGGATTGAACGTGATTGCGCGCCGTCAGATTGCGACCGGCGACGAGCTGACGCTCGATTATGCTCATTTTCTTGACAGTAGCGCAGAACCCTTTGATTGTGCCTGCGGCGCGGCGCAGTGTCGCGGCCGCGTGGTTGGGACCCCCGGGAACTCCGTGACGGCGCGTGCGCTATCAGAGCGCGGCCGAACGCAGTAGGTTCTGCACCGAGCACTTCGCTGGGTCGTATGCGCCACCACCACACTCTCGAGCGAACAACAATGAGCACCAAGCTATTCCGCCGCGCTGCGGCCACTGTCGCGGCTGTTGCCGCGCTCGCATTGGTTCCGGCGACCGCGAAGGCGCAGTCAGTGATTGATCAGATCACGACGCAGACCGTGCAGGTGATGGGCTACGCCGGCCTGCGATTGAACTCGCATCGTGACGGCAACCTCAACAACCATCAGTACGGCGAGTACACGGTGCAGGTCCCCGCGGGCGAGACGGTGGTGTTCGCTGGCATCTGCGATGGTGACTGCTCGGACGTGGATCTCAAGATCTCGATGAACGGCCGATCGCTTGGCGAGGACGTGCTCGACGACGACGCGCCGATTGTGATGCTGCAGGGATTTAGCGGCGGACAGGTCACGGTGCGTGTGGAGATGCCAGCGTGTTCGGTGGACCCGTGTGCGTTTAGAGTGATGGTGTTTGTTAAGTAGACGGATGACGGAGGACGGAGGACGGATGCAAACAACGAGCGGGGAGTAGCCACTAGGCCGCTCCCCGCTCGCTTGTAGCATTCGTCATCCGTCATGTAGCATCCGTCCCCGGTTCTTACACCGGGAACAGCATCTCGCGGTAACGCGGCAATGGCCAGTACGAATCACCGATGCTCACTTCGAGCTTGTCGGAGATCTCGCGGCACGCAGCGATTGCATCTGCACCAGT
>JAYUWY010000507.1:0-4893 GCA_043753285.1 Gemmatimonas sp.
GACGATGCCCAGGGTTGCTCCGCCGAGCACCTCGATACCGGTGCTGATAGAGTACGCGGTGTCTGGAAGCACGTCTTCGTCAGTCATGGCCGAGTGACCGACCACGCGAATCAGACCGTAGATGTACGGCGTGGCACCAGTTCCTGAGCCGTCGTCCGCTGGGATCTCTTGTACGCCTGGGTTCATGCCCTGGAATGTCGTCGTCGGGACATTGTAGGAGCCCATTGCACCCAGCACGCCGTAGATCTCGAGCTGGTTGACCGTCAACGCACCCACCGCGCCAAGGTCGAGGTCACCGTTGATCCCTTCAGCGACAGCACCCACACGCAAGATGTTACCGGTGATTGTTGAACCGCTGCCGAGCGGCCTGACAAAGCGACGCACTACGAGTGAATCTAGGATGTTGAGCGTACCGTCGTGAACAAACAGACTGTCGATCGCGACGGTAGCCGTAGCGCCCGTGTGCACCGTGAACGTTGTCGGTGTGTTGGGGTTGCCGAGTTCGATACGCGCACTGTCGGCCATAAAGTTGTTCTCAACCTCCAAGGCCTCCCACACGTGGAGCGTGCCACCCCAGAGGTACGCGGATCCGATGCCCGTAAAGCGCGCGACACCTTCGACGACCACTGCGTTGTCCGCCGAGTTCATGTACAGCTCACCCGTCCCAACCACAGAGAGACTATCGGCGAGCGTGAGTGAATCCGCGTCTCCTAGGGAGAGCTGCCCGCCGTTGCCGACGGTCACCGAGCGGAAGGTTGAGATATTCGCGAGGTAATACGAGCCACTAGTGATCTCAACCGAGCAGGAGGGTGCTGAACCAGCCAACGACCGGTTGGGCAAGTCTGCCTGGAGGAGGATGTGACCGTTCACCGCGCAGGTAGGCGCTGCGTCAAAGGAAACGCTTCGTGTCGCGGTTACGGGCGCATCAATGGTGACCTGTGCTCCGGGCGCCATCGAGATACCGCGGTATGTAACGTTTCCGATTGTCGTCGGGCTACCTGACCCATTGTCAAATCGCACGTTGGAGATACTCGTTGGCAACGCTGGGCTGTCCCAGTTGCTCAAGTTGCCGAGGTCGCCATCCACTACGCCGGTGAACGTGTACAGCGCTACGGCATCCCAGCTGATGGTCGCGTAGCCGACGGAATCGATGTATCCACCGTGCGCAGCGGGGAATGCTTCGGTCACCACCAACACCAAGTCGCTGGCGTCGTCGGTGCTGTCCTTAGCCACGAGATAGCGGCCAGTGGTGGGAATCGTGTTGAAGTAGAGCTGCGTAAAGGCAATGCTGCCGCCGTTGCGGTCGACGGTGAGGTAGTCAACGTTCGGATCCATATCCGAGAATGACACACGACTCAAATCGGTCATCGGTAAGCCATCTACGAGCACGACGCTCGTATTCCAGAACTGGAAGAAGGAGCCCGGATTGGAGAGACCGGCCACCCGCAACTGACGGTTCGCGCCTGCATCACCGGTGAAGACGATGTTGTAGCCGGAGGTTTTCTCAAGCGTGCCGTTGATGTAGACATCGGTGGTGAACAGCACCGCGCTGTTATCGACGACGGGCGCGAAGGTCTGCACATGGTTGAAGTGAGACGCTGTCACGCCGGGATTGGCGAAGCCGAACGTGGCGCCGTCCGCCGAGAAGTAGGTGCGATGGTTGCCGCTTGCGGCGAATGCCGTCGCGCTACCGGTCTGCGCGAAGTTGCCGTGCAATACCAGCTTGCCATCCGTGAGCAAGCCGCTCGTGGATGCGCCACCGAAGCTGGCGTCCCCCAGCACGTTCAACGAGTCGCTCGGCGAAAGCATCGAGATGCGTCCAGTCGTCGACGTGTAGAGATCTTCCACCACGAGCGTCTCACCACCGATGTCGAGCCGTCCGCCCTCGACGATGAGGGGACCGACGATTTCAAGGCCGCCGTCCACCAGGGTCACGGTGCTGTCGCTACCGCTCGCCGGCGCTGTTGTGTACAGAGTGATGTCGTCAAGGGTACCGCCCCCGCCGACGGTGACTGGGCGGCCGGGGTATGGCTGCATCCGGATAACGTTGCTGCCGTTTCCGTCAATTACTGCACCGGCGCCTACAGACAGGTTGCCGCGCACTACAAGTTCCGTCCCCTGCATCGGGAAACTGACGCCGGGTTCGATTGTGAGATTGTTGACGTAGCGCGTGCCGGCGTTGTCATAGATCGGAATGTTTGGGCCCGCAATCGTCACGTTGTCATACGATGTTGGCACTCGTAGCAACGACCAGTTGTTTGCGTTGCTCCACGCGTCGCCAAGGCCGCCGACGAACACGTTGGCGCCACTCACCGAGGGTTCGTAGATCGGACCAACGCAGGACTCTGGCGCGGCGATGCAGCCGAGGACGGGTAGGCCATTGGCAAAGTCCACGATGCTCGTCGCGGCCAAGTCGAAGTAGCGACCCGTAGTGACCGGTGTGGCAAAGATCACGGAGTCCGCGGACACCGGATTGTGACCCAGTAACGCAGTCATATCCAGGTACGTGGCCGTCGAGTCCATGTCGGTGAACGTGAAGCCGTCGAGTTCAAAGGCCTCAAGACCCGAGGCGGCATCATCGTCGAGAACCAAAGCCACATTCTGGAGGATCTGCCGTCCGCTACCAAGCGAGAACGACGTTCCACCGCGAACAGTGATGCGGCGCGGCGGCGATGAGTTCAGGTTGTTTGACGTAAGTGTCACATCACCGGACCCCGTTTCGCCGCGGCGGAACTCGCCGTTCACTACGACGTCGGACAGCAGCGAGATCGTGGTGCCTGCGCGGAGCTCCAGACCTTGGAACCGTGAGATGCCAGAATTCGCGAAGTTGACGCCTCCGGTACCGTAGAGGATTGTCTTGTGATCGTCGAGGGCAAGGAACGACTCGGTGGAGTTCGTTCCGTCCTGTACGATGCCGCCGCGCAGTTCGAGCGTGCCGGCTGTGAGCAGACCGTCCGTGCCGCCGCCGAAGAAGTAGGCCGTGCCGTCCACCTGCACGTGTGTACCGGCGTCCAACATGGAGATTGTGCCTGCATCCTCGGTGATAAGCGAGCTTCCGACACGGATGAGGCTCTCGCTGCCGGACACGCCCAGTGCGAGCGTTCCATTTCCTCTCACCACCAACGGACCGTTCACGACCAACGAATCCTCGCCTCCGATATCCGTCGTGGCAGACCCGGTCACAATCACGTACTGGTAGGGAATCGTGGCCACACTGAGCGTCCGAGCCGGGATCACCTGATTCGTGCCCACGAAGGTCATGGTGTCGACCATGAAGCTTCCGTAGATGGCGAGCCCGCCGCCAAGCACCACACTGGCGACGTCGAGGTTGCTGCCGGTAGCTGACTTCAGCGAATCGGCAACTACGAGGCGCGTCTTCTCGCTGATGGGCTCATCGTCGGTCAGCGAGGCACCCGTACTCAGGCTGATGGAGTGCGCGTTGATCACACCCTTTGCATCCACCGCAGCGACGATGGTCAAAGCTCCTAGGGAAGCCGATGCGGTGTCAGGTACCGTCAGCGGCGACCCGCCATCGCACACTCCGCAACCGCCAATTGTCACCTTGGTTGCTGATGTACCAACAAAACCATTGGACGTAAGCACGCTCAGGCCGTTCACGAACGTGAACGAGCCTTCATTCACCGCGCCGACCTGCGAAGCTCCTGCGAACGTTGCAAAGCCTCTCACATTCACGCGGCCGACGACTTCGTCGAGTTGAAGGTTTGCCGCGTCCTCCACTCGAAGGTTCTGATTGACGTGGACAGTCACGGAGTCTGTCACTGTCGCGACAATCAGTGCACCGGACCCGCGAATCGTGAGGTCGCCATTCACGACTAGAGAGTCAGTGGTCGCGTTTGAATTGTTCACCGTCCGTGTGCCAGCAATAACAAGCGACGGCCAACTTTGGGGGCCATTACTGAAGGGGAGCGGAATGCTGTCTGCACCACCGAGGAAGACCACCGAATCCGCATTAGCGCCGAACGAGGAGCCACCTGTCCAGCTGCCTTCGAGCGAGAGCGTGGCGATGTCAACCAAAGAAGAAAAATCGACCGTGATTCCGCCCGAAACGTCGAGTCTGCCACTGCCCGCAATGGTTGTGCTTCCCTCCATCACGAGATCACCAATCGCGCGCGCGTCCGAATTGAACGTCGCCGAGGCGTTGCCCAGGATGAGCAGATCACCAAAGCCAGATGTAGTCGGATCAGCAAACGAGACCTGCGCTGCTGAGCCGTTGATTGCTACCGTCAACGAGTTCGTGACGTCAAACGCGTGTGGGCTGCCACCGGCCTGCGTGAAATCGCCCCCAAGCGTGAGCGTGCCATCGGTGAGCGTGCTGGTGCTGGAGCCGCCGCCGAACGTGGCGCTACCGCCCACATTCACCGCCGACGTCGCTTGCGTCATCGAGAGGCGGCCAGAATCTGCCGTCACGAGGTCCACCGACTCGCCGAGTGTCAACTCGTGTGCGCCCACAGCGAGCGTGCCGGTGCTGTCGATGCGCAGCTGCTCCAGGGTCACCCACGAATTCCCCGTAAGCTCGAGGTTACCCTCGCTCACGAGGACCGGACAGGCGACGTTGAACTCGCCATACGCGGTGCCAGCCGTAGCGAACTTCACGGCGCCGCCAGAGCAGCTCACCGAACCAATTTCGTTGCTTACTAAGCGTTCAGTAATCGTGAGCGTGTCCGACAGTCCGACGACGTATGTCGTCGGATTCACCAACGCGCGGAGCGTGGTCGGCAGGCTGATCTCTGGAGCCCACGTCAAAGATGACGAGATGTAAACCGAGTCTGTGGCCGACGGCACGACGCCGTCGCCCCAGTTGGCGGCGTTCGCAAACTCGTCGCTGATTCCACCCATCCACACGAACTGAGCCATCTCATTCCATCCAACAAT